>NZ_JBSGET010000066.1:0-10574 GCF_053603035.1 Kitasatospora sp. NPDC004272
GCCAGCAGCGGGCGGCGGCGCGCGGGGGCGCGGCGCGGGGCGGGGGCGGTGCTCCCGGCGGCGCGTTCGGCGGCCATGGCGATCAGTTCCTCACCGAGCCTGCGCTCGAAGGCGGCGGTGGACGGGGTGCGGTCGGCGCTGGTCACGAGGTCACCTCAAGCATGGGTTCGGTCCTGGTGGTGCGGTGGAGCGGCGGTTCCGGGGCCGGGCCGGCGGTCTCGGGCCCGGCGCCGAGCCGGCGGCGGGCGCGGTGCATCCGCACCCGGACGGTGGCCTGGGAGATGCCGAGGGCCTGGGCGGCCTCGGCGGTGCTCAGGCCGTCCATGACGACCAGGTCGAGCACCTCGCGCAGCGGGGCGCTGAGCCCGGCGTGCCGCTGCGCGAGGTCGCGGACGGCGCGCTCGGCGTCGATCCGCTCCTCCAGGGCGAGGATGTCCTCCTCGGCGAGCAGTCGGCGGCCCTGCAGCCGGCCGAGCGCGCGGCGTTCGCGGTCGTCGCCCCGGCGGTGGCCGGCGATGGTGTTGCGGGCGATGCCGTACAGCCAGCCGATCGCGCTGCCGCGCTCGGGCCGGTAGCCGTCGGCGGCCTCCAGGGCGGCGACGAAGATGTCGGCGGTCAGGTCGGCGGCCAGGTGCGGGTCGCTGACCCGGCGGGTGACGAAGCCGAGCACCGCGTCGACGTGCTGGTGGTAGAACGCGCCGAAGCCGTCCGGTGCGGCCAGTTCCGGCGGGCGGTCCTCGGGACTCGCGGCGCGCCGTTGTCGCTGGGGTATGCGCATGCGTCCCTTCCTCGGTCGGGGAACCCGTGCGGTTCCTTCACCGAGTACTTGGCCGCAGCGCGCCGGACCGTTTCACCCCGCCCCGCACCGCCCGGCCCGCCCCCGTGCCCGCCCCCCGTACCTTGCCCGCCGCCGCCGTCAGTCGACCAGGTCGCGGACCACCCCGTCCGCCAGCAGCCGCCCGCGCAGGGTCAGCGCGGCCCGGCCGGCCGCGTACGGGGCGGCCTCCAGCAGGCCGTCGGCGAGCGCCCGGTCGGCGGCGGCGCGGCCGTCAGCGGTGAGCAGGTCGAGCGGGCAGCCCCCGGCCAGGCGCAGTTCCAGCAGGATGCGTTCGACCCGGCGGTCCTCGTCGGCCAGCACCTCGCGGCCGAGCGCGGGGGTGCGGCCCTCGGCGAGGGCCTGCGCGTACGCGGCGGGGTGCTTGGCGTTCCACCAGCGGACGCCGCCGACGTGGCTGTGCGCGCCGGGGCCGGCGCCCCACCAGTCCGCGCCGGTCCAGTAGAGCTCGTTGTGGCGGCAGCGGCCCTCCGGGGTGGTGGCCCAGTTGGAGACCTCGTACCAGTGGTAGCCGGCGGCGGCGAGCGCGGTCTCGGCCATCAGGTAGCGGTCGGCGTGCACGTCGTCGTCGATCATCGGGAGTTCGCCGCGCTTGACCCGGGCGGCCAGCCGGGTGCCGTCCTCGACGATCAGCGAGTAGGCGGAGACGTGGTCCGGTCCGGCGCCGATCGCGGCGTCCAGCGAGGCCTGCCAGTCCCGGTCGCTCTCGCCGGGGGTGCCGTAGATCAGGTCGAGGTTGACGTGCTCGAAGCCGGCCGCGCGGGCCTCGGCGACGCAGGCCTCGGGGCGGCCGGGGGTGTGGTGGCGGTCGAGCAGGGCGAGCACGTGCGGGCGGGCGCTCTGCATGCCGAAGGAGATCCGGTTGTAGCCGCCCTCGCGCAGTTCGGCCAGGTACGCCGGGTCGACGGACTCCGGGTTGGCCTCGGTGGTGACCTCGGCGCCCGGGGCGAGCCCGAACTCCTCGCGCAGCGCGGCCAGCATCCGCACCAGGTCGCGGGCGGGCAGCAGGGTGGGGGTGCCGCCGCCGAGGAAGACCGTCTCGACCGGCAGGTCGGTGTCGCCGAGGACGCGCCGGGCGAGCCTGATCTCGGCGATCACGTTGTCCGCGTACGTCTCCTGCGAGGCGACCGCCCCGGAGGAGCGCAGTTCGGTGGCGGTGTAGGTGTTGAAGTCGCAGTAGCCGCAGCGGCTGGCGCAGTACGGCACGTGCAGGTAGAAGCCGAACGGCCGCGCGCCGAGTCCGTGCAGGGCGTGGGCGGGCAGCGAGCCGTCGGACGGCACGGGTTCGCCGTCGGGGAGTGCGGAGGGCATGCGCCCATTGTCCGGTAGCGGCCGGCGAAACCCGAAAGGGGTCCGACGGCCGCACCGGACGGGCGGGCGGTTCAGGCCTCGTTGGTGCCCGCGTACATCGCGCTGACCTCGTCGGCGTAGGTCCGCTCGACCACCGGGCGCTTGATCTTCAGGCTCGGGGTGAGCTCGCCGTGCTCGATGTCCAGGTCGCGCGGGAGCAGCGCGAACTTCTTGATCGTCTGCCAGCGCTGGAGGTCGCCGTTGAGGCGCTTCACGAAGCCGTCGATCAGCTCGACGGTGGCCGGGTCGGCGACCACCTCGGCGTACGGCTTGCCGGCCAGGCCGTTCTCGGCGGCCCACGGCATGATCACCGTCTCGTCCAGGCCGATCAGCGCGGTGCAGTAGTTGCGGCCGTTGCCGATCACCAGGACGTTGCTGACGAACGGGCAGATCGCCTTGAACTTGCCCTCCACCTCGCTGGGGGCGACGTACTTGCCGCCGGAGGTCTTGAACATGTCCTTCTTGCGGTCGGTGATCCGCAGGTAGCCGCCCTCGGCGAGCTCGCCGATGTCGCCGGTGTGGAACCAGCCGTCCGGCTCCAGCACCTCGGCGGTCTGCTCGGGCATCTCGTGGTAGCCGCGCATGACGCCGGGGCCGCGCAGCAGGATCTCGCCGTCCTCGCCGATCCTGACCTCGGTGCCGGGCAGCGGCGGGCCGACGGTGCCGACCCGGAAGTCCTCGGCCCGGTTGACCGTGGAGCCGGCCGAGGTCTCGGTCAGGCCGTAGCCCTCCAGCACCGGGACGCCCGCGCCCTTGAAGAAGTAGCCGATCTCCGGGGCCAGCGCCGCGCTGCCGGACACCGCGCCGCGCAGCCGGCCGCCGAACGCGGCCCGGATCTTGGCGTACACCAGCCGGTCGGCCAGCGAGTGCCGCAGCCGCAGGCCCAGCGGGGCGCTCTCCCGGCCGGTGGCGACCTGCGCGGCCTGGACGGTCCGCGCGTACTCGCGGGCGGTCCTGGCCGCCCACATGAAGATCTTGTACTTGGCGCCGCCCTCGGCCCGGGCCCGGCCCGCGATGCCGTTGTAGACCTTCTCGAAGATCCGCGGCGCGGAGGCCATCAGGGTCGGCCGGATCACCGGCAGGTTGTGGATGATCCGGTCCACCCGGCCGTCCACCGCCATCACGTGGCCGGTGACGATCTGCCCGGAGATCAGCGTCTTGCCGAACACGTGCGACAGCGGCAGCCACATGAACTGCACGTCGTCCGCCCGCACCAGCCCGCTCGCCTCCTGCGCCAGGGCCTCGTACGCCCAGCAGTCGTGCACCAGGCGCACGCCCTTGGGGCGGCCGGTGGTGCCGGAGGTGTAGATCAGGGTGGCGAGCTGCTCCTTGTCGAGCGCGCCGATCGCCTCCTCGACCGCGTCGGGGTGCTCGGCCAGGTACGCGGCGCCGCGCTCCTCCAGCTCGGCCAGGGTCAGCACGGTCAGACCGTCGGCCCGCGGGACCTCCCCCTCCGGGGCGTCGAACAGGACCACCCACTCCAGCGCGGGCAGCGCGTCCTTCTGCTCGGCGGCCTTGCGCAGCTGGCCCTCGTTCTCGGCGAACAGCGCGCGGCTGCCGGAGTTGGCCAGGATGAACGCGGTCTCGTCGGAGTTGGTGCTCGGGTAGACGGTGGTGGTGGCCGCGCCGGCGCACATGTTGCCCAGGTCGGCGAGGATCCACTCGATCCGGGTGGCGGAGGCGATCGCGACCCGGTCCTCGGCCCGGACGCCCAGCGCCATCAGCCCGGCCGCCACCGCGGAGATCCGCCGGTACGCCTGCGCCCAGGTCAGCGAGCGCCACTGCTCGGCGCCCGGCGCGCTGTCCGCGGCCTGCTCGTCCACCGGAACCGGGTACCGGTACGCCTCGCCGTTCGGGGTGGCCTTTACCCTGCTGAGCAACAGGTGCGCCACGGAGGGCGGGCGCCGCTCGATCACAGACTTCGCTGAACTCAACGAGGACCTCCGGGGACGGTTGGACCGAGACTGGGCGGACGTCGACCGCGGGGCGGCCGGACACCGACTTAACCGGTGAGTAACAAAAGGGCAGCAGCAGCCTAGGGGGTGGGGAGCCGATCCGTAAGGGGGTGACGCCAGGCGGCACACCCCCAGGTCGGCAGTGCAGCAGCGGCCCGGACGTGAAGCTTTCCCACAGGTACCCGAAATCGGGATGCGCGCATCCCCATCGCAGACGAGAGTGTCACGGTGCTTTTCAGACTCCTACGGGCCCATCTGGCCCCCTACTCCCGGGACATCGGCCTGCTGGTGCTGCTGCAGCTGGTGTCCACCATCGGCATGCTCTACCTGCCGACGCTGAACGCGGACATCATCGACAGCGGCGTGCTCAAGGGCGACACCGGCTACATCCTGCGCGTCGGCGGCGTGATGGTCGGCGTGTCGCTCGCCCAGGCCGTCTGCTCGATCGGCGCGGTCCACTACGGCGCGCGCACCGCCATGGCCATCGGCCGGGACATCCGCGGCGCGGTGTTCTCCCGGGTGCAGGACTTCTCGTCCCGCGAGCTCAACCAGTTCGGCGCGCCCTCGCTGATCACCCGCACCACCAACGACGTCCAGCAGGTCCAGATGCTGGCCCTGATGACCTTCACCCTGATGGTCACCGCGCCGATCATGTGCGTCGGCGGCGTCATCATGGCGCTCAACCAGGACGTGCCGCTGTCCGGCCTGCTGCTGGCCGTGGTCCCCGTGCTGGGCGTGGTGGTCACCGTGCTGGTCGGCAGGATGCGGCCGCAGTTCCGCGGCATGCAGACCCGGATCGACGCGGTCAACCGGATCATGCGCGAGCAGATCACCGGCATCCGGGTCATCCGCGCCTTCGTCAAGGACGACCACGAGAAGGCCCGGTTCACCGGCGCCAACGGCGAACTCGCCGACTACTCGCTGCGGGTCGGCCGGCTGATGTCGCTGATGTTCCCGATCGTGATGGGCGTGGTGAACGTCTCCAGCGTCGCCGTCTTCTGGTTCGGCGCGCACCGCATCGAGAGCGGCGGCATGCAGATCGGCGCGCTCACCGCGTTCCTCTCCTACCTGATGCAGATCCTGATGAGCGTCATGATGGCCACCTTCATGTTCATGATGGTGCCGCGCGCCGAGGTCTGCGCCGAGCGCGTCCAGGAGGTGCTGGACACCGAGTCCAGCGTCGTGGCGCCGCTGCACCCGGTCACCGAACTGCGCGCCCGCGGCAGCCTGGAGCTGCGCGGCGTCGACTTCCGCTACCCCGGCGCCGAGGCCCCGGTGCTGCGCGGCATCGACCTGACCGCCCGGCCCGGGCAGACCACCGCCGTCATCGGCTCCACCGGCTCCGGCAAGACCACTCTGCTCGGGCTGGTCCCCCGGCTGTTCGACGCCACCGGCGGCGAGGTGCTGATCGACGGCGTGGACGTGCGCGAGCTCGACCCGGTCAAGCTCGCCGAGATCATCGGCCTGGTCCCGCAGAAGCCCTACCTGTTCTCCGGCACCGTCGCCTCCAACCTGCGCTACGGCAAGCCCGAAGCCACCGACGAGGAGCTCTGGCAGGCGCTGGAGACCGCCCAGGCCAAGGACTTCGTGCAGAAGTTCCCCGAGGGCCTGGACGCCCCGATCGCCCAGGGCGGCACCAACGTCTCCGGCGGCCAGCGCCAGCGCCTGGCGATCGCCCGCGCGCTGGTCCGCAAGCCGGAGATCTACCTGTTCGACGACTCCTTCTCGGCCCTCGACTACGCCACCGACGCCCGGCTGCGCGCCGCGCTCGCCCAGGAGACCGGCGACGCCACCGTGGTGATCGTCGCCCAGCGGGTCTCCACCATCCGCGACGCGGACCGGATCGTCGTCCTCGACGAGGGCGCCGTCGTCGGCACCGGCACCCACCGGGAACTGATGGCCGACAACCCGACGTACCGGGAGATCGTGCTCTCCCAGCTCACCGAGCAGGAGGCGGCGTGACCAGCCCCGAGACCCCCGAGACCCCCGGCGGCCCGGGCAGGGCCGAGGGACCCGACCTGTCCAAGGCCGGGGACGGCGGGGCTTCCGGTGCTTCCGGAGCCTCCGGTGCTTCCGGGCCGCCCGCGCGGACCGAGGCGCCCGCCGCCCCGGCCGCGTCCGGTTCGCAGGAGGCCGCCGCGCGGCGCGGCGGGGGCGGCCCGGGCCGGTTCATGGGCGCGCAGGGCGCCGAGAAGTCCAAGGACTTCGGCGGCTCCGCGAAGCGCCTGTTCGCCCTGCTCGGCCCCGAGCGCAAGCTGCTGTTCACCGTGCTCGGCCTCGGCGTGCTCGCCATCGGCTGCCAGGTGGTCGGCCCCCGGGTGCTCGGCAAGGCCACCGACCTGATCGTGGCCGGGGCCACCGGGCCGCGGTTCGCCGGCGCCCCCAGCAAGCAGGCCGTCCTGGACGGGATGCGCGCCAGCGGCCAGGGCACCACGGCCGACCTGCTCTCAACCATCGACTTCACGCCCGGCCAGGGCATGGACTTCGGCGCCATCGGCACCGTCCTGCTCTGGGTGCTCGGCATCTACCTGGCCGCGATCCTGTTCGGCGTGGTGCAGGGCCGGCTGGCCGCGCTGGCGATCAACCGGACGGTGTTCCGGCTGCGCGAGGAGGTCGAGGCGAAGCTGGCCCGGCTGCCGCTCAGCTACTTCGACCGGCAGTCGCGCGGCGAGGTGCTCAGCCGGGTCACCAACGACATCGACAACATCAACCAGTCCATGCAGCAGACCATGGGCCAGGTGGTGAACTCGCTGCTCACCATCGTCGGCGTGCTGGCGATGATGTTCTGGATCTCGCCGCTGCTGGCCGTGATCGCGCTGGTCTCGGTGCCGGTCTCGGTGGTGGTCGCCACCAAGGTCGGCAAGCGCGCCCAGCCGCAGTTCATCAAGCAGTGGGGCTCCACCGGCAAGCTGAACGCGCACATCGAGGAGATGTTCACCGGGCACAGCCTGGTGAAGGTCTTCGGCCGCCAGAAGGAGGCCGCGGAGCTCTTCGAGCAGGAGAACCAGGCGCTCTACGAGGCGTCCTACCGGGCGCAGTTCATCTCGGGCATCATCCAGCCCGCGATGATGCTGGTCGGCAACATCAACTACGTGCTGGTGGCGGTGGTCGGCGGTCTGCGGGTCGCCTCCGGCGCGCTGTCGATCGGCGACGTGCAGGCGTTCATCCAGTACTCCCGGCAGTTCAGCCAGCCGCTCAGCCAGGTCGCCTCGATGGCCAACCTGGTGCAGTCCGGCGTGGCCTCCGCCGAGCGGGTCTTCGAAC
Organism: Kitasatospora sp. NPDC004272; assembly: GCF_053603035.1. NCBI lineage: Bacteria > Bacillati > Actinomycetota > Actinomycetes > Kitasatosporales > Streptomycetaceae > Kitasatospora > Kitasatospora sp. NPDC004272. The sequence continues at coordinate 7,405 of NZ_JBSGET010000066.1, forward strand.
TGCTGGACGCCGAGGAGCAGTCCCCCGAGCCCCAGCACCCCGAGCGCCCCGCCGAGGTCCGCGGCCGGGTCGCCTTCGAGGACGTCTCCTTCCGCTACGACCCCGACAAGCCCCTCATCGACGGCCTGTCCCTGAAGGTCGACCCCGGCCACACCGTGGCCATCGTCGGCCCGACCGGCGCCGGCAAGACCACCATGGTCAACCTGCTGATGCGCTTCTACGAGGTCAGCGGCGGCCGGATCACCCTGGACGGCGTGGACATCGCCGCGATGTCCCGCGAGGACCTGCGCTCCGGCATCGGCATGGTCCTCCAGGACACCTGGCTGTTCGGCGGCACCATCGCCGAGAACATCGCGTACGGCGCCGAGTCCGCCACCCGCGAGCAGGTCGTCGCCGCCGCGAGGGCCGCCCACGTCGACCGCTTCGTGCGGACCCTGCCCGAGGGCTACGACACCGTCCTGGACGACGAGGGCACCGGCGTCAGCGCCGGCGAGAAACAGCTGATCACCATCGCCCGGGCCTTCCTCGCCCAGCCCTCGATCCTGGTCCTCGACGAGGCCACCAGCTCCGTCGACACCCGCACCGAGGTGCTGATCCAGCGCGCGATGGCCGAACTGCGCACCGGCCGCACCAGCTTCGTGATCGCCCACCGCCTCTCCACCATCCGGGACGCCGACGTCATCCTGGTCATGGAGAACGGCTCGATCGTCGAACAGGGCGGCCACGACGAACTGATCGCCGCCGGCGGCGCCTACGCCCGCCTCTACCAGGCCCAGTTCGCCCAGGCCGTGGCCGAGGTCGACTGACGCCGCGCCGGGCCGGCGGGCCGGTCGACCGGGCCGGGCCGGGCTGACGCACCGGGGGAGGTTCGCTGCGGCGGGCCTCCCCCGGATCGTTCCTGACCCGGGGTCAGCACCGGCTGCCGCGGCCGCCGTTCGCCGCGCTACGGTGGCCGGGTGCCCGATCAGAACGCCGCCGACGCCGCCGACCCCGCCGCGACCACCCCCGCCGACACCGCGGCCGTCGCGGCCGCCGCCTTCCAGGCCGAGCGCCGCTACCTGGGCGCGGTCGCCTACCGCCTGCTCGGTTCGGTCGCCGACGCCGAGGACGTGCTGCAGGACGCCTGGCTGCGCTGGCAGTCCGCCGACCGCGCGGACGTCGCCGACCCGCGCGCGTACCTGACCACGGTGGTCACCCGGCTCTGCTACGACCAGTTGGGCTCGGCCCGGGCCCGCCGGGAGGCGTACGTCGGCGAGTGGCTGCCGGAGCCGGTGCTGACCGCCGCCGGCGCCGCCGTCCCCGCCGAACCGGCCGAGCTGGCCGAACTCGGCGAGCAGGTGTCGGTGGCGATGCTGGCGGTGATGGAGCAGCTGACCCCGGCCGAGCGGGCCGCGTTCGTGCTGCACGACGTGTTCGCGGTCGGCTTCGACGAGATCGCCCCCGCCCTGGACCGCTCCCCCGAGGCCACCCGGCAACTCGCCTCGCGGGCCCGGCGCCGGATCCGGGACGGCGGCCGGCGCAGCGCGGTCGACCCGGCCGAGCACCACCGGGTGGTGGCGGCGTTCACCTCCGCGGCCACCGGCGGCGACCTGGCCGCGCTGCTGTCGCTGCTCGACCCCGAGGTGGCCTGGCACGCCGACGGCGGCGGCATCGTCAACGCGGTGCGCCGCCCGGTGTTCGGCGCGCTCCACGTCTCCCGGCTGCTGCGCAAGCTCACCACCCGCTGGATCGACGCCGAGCACCCGCTGCTGCCCGCGGTGGTCAACGGCGAACCGGGCGCGGTCTGGTACGCGGCGCCCGGCACGGTCGGCGGCGTGATGGCCTTCACCGTCGAGAACGGCCTGATCACCGCCGCGTACGTGATGGTGAACCCGGAGAAGCTCGGCCACCTCCGGGAGCTGTGACCCGGATCACGGTCACACTCCGGCGGGCCGCCCCGTCCCCCTTCCAGAACCGCCACCGGCGGCCTCACGGAGGAGGACGGGATGACCGGCAAGCACATCGTGGTGATCGGCGCGGGCTACGCGGGGCTGTCCGCCGCCGCCGGAATCGGCCGCGGGCCGGACCGGGTCACCCTGATCGCCCCCGAGCAGCGCTTCGGCCACCGCGTCCGGCAGCACGAGATCGCCGCCGGCCGCCGGGTCGCCCGCCCCGAGATCGCCCACGTGCTGCGCGGGCGCCGGGTCGTCCACCGGGCCACCCGGGCCGTCGAACTCGACCTGGCCGCCCGCGAGGTGCGCACCGAGGACGGCGAGCGGATCGGGTACGACACCCTGGTGTACGCGCTCGGCAGCCGCACCGCCTGGGGCGGCGTGCCGGGCGCCGCCGAGCACGCGTACTCGGCGGAGCGCGCCGAGGAGTTGCGCCGACGGCTGGCCGGGGCCCCCGGGGCGGGGACGCTGGCCGTGGTCGGCGGCGGGGCGACCGGCATCGAACTGGCCACCGAGCTGGCCGAGGCGTACCCGGCCCGGCAGGTCCGGCTGGTCGCCTCCGGCCCGGTCGGCGGCTGGCTGTCGGAGCGCGGCCGGGCGCACGTCCTGGCGGTGCTCGGCCGCCTCGGGGTGCGCGTCGACGAGCACCGCCGGGTCACCGCCGTCAGCGCGGCCGGGCTGACCTGCGAGGACGGGGAGGTCCCGGCGGAGGTGGTGGTGTGGGCCGCCTCGATGGAGCCGCACCCGCTGGCCGCCGACTCCGGCCTGGCCGTCGACGCGCGCGGCCGCGCCCTGGTCGACGACCGCCTGCGCTCGCGCTCGCACCCCGAGGTGTACGTGGTCGGCGACGCCGCCGCCGTCGAGGTGCCCGGCATCGGCGAACTGCGGATGGCCTGCGCCACCGCGATGCCGCAGGGCCGCTACCTGGCCAAGCTGCTCACCGGCCGCACCGGCAAGCCGTTCGCGTTCCGGTACGCCATCCAGTGCCTGAGCCTGGGGCGCGGCGAGGCGCTGGTGCAGCTGATCCACGGCGACGACTCGATGCGGCCCCGGGTGCTGACCGGCGCGGCCGGGCGGCTGGTCAAGGCGGGCATCGTCAAGGGCCTGCCGCTGTCGCTGCGCTGATGTCGCTGCGCTGGAACGGCGGTGGGGGGGGGTGCCCCACCCCGGGGGGGGGCCCCCCCCCCCCCCACGAGCAGGCCCCGGGGGGTATGGTGTAAAACAGGGGCGCCGCCACCG
>NZ_JBSGET010000066.1:10584-43242 GCF_053603035.1 Kitasatospora sp. NPDC004272
GCCGGTTCCCCCTCCCGGGAGGGGGAACCGGCCCACCGCCGTCGTGCTGCCCCGGAGTTACTTCTTCTCCTTCGGGGCCTCCGCGTCCGTCGACAGCGCGGCGATGAAGGCTTCCTGCGGAACCTCCACCCGGCCGACCATCTTCATCCGCTTCTTGCCTTCCTTCTGCTTCTCCAGCAGCTTGCGCTTGCGCGAGATGTCACCGCCGTAGCACTTGGCGAGGACGTCCTTGCGGATCGCCCGGACCGTCTCGCGGGCGATCACCCGGGAGCCGATCGCGGCCTGGATCGGCACCTCGAACTGCTGGCGCGGGATGAGCTTCTGCAGCTTCCCGGCCATCATCACGCCGTAGTTGTACGCCTTGTCCTTGTGCACGATCGCGGAGAACGCGTCCACCGCGTCGCCGTGCAGCAGGATGTCGACCTTGACCAGGTTCGCGGACTCCTCGCCGATGGGCTCGTAGTCGAGCGAGGCGTAGCCGCGGGTCTTGGACTTCAGCTGGTCGAAGAAGTCGAAGACGATCTCGGCCAGCGGGAGGGTGTAGCGCAGCTCCACCCGGTCCTCGGAGAGGTAGTCCATGCCCTGCAGGGTGCCGCGGCGGGACTGGCAGAGCTCCATGATCGCGCCGACGAACTCGTTCGGGGCGAGGATGGTGCCGCGCACCACCGGCTCGTACACCTCGGCGATCTTGCCGGTGGGGAACTCGCTCGGGTTGGTGACGGTGTGCTCGGTGCCGTCCTCCATGATCACCCGGTAGATCACGTTCGGGGCGGTGGAGATCAGGTCGAGGTTGAACTCGCGCTCCAGCCGCTCCCGGATGATCTCCAGGTGCAGCAGGCCGAGGAAGCCGCAGCGGTAGCCGAAGCCGAGCGCGACCGAGGTCTCCGGCTCGTAGACCAGCGCGGCGTCGTTCAGCCGCAGCTTGTCCAGCGCGTCGCGCAGCAGCGGGTAGTCCGAGCCGTCCAGCGGGTAGAGGCCGGAGAACACCATCGGGCGCGGGTCCTTGTAGCCGCCGAGGGCCTCGGTGGCGCCCTTGTGCTGCGAGGTGATGGTGTCGCCGACCTTGGACTGCCGGACGTCCTTCACACCGGTGATGATGTAGCCCACCTCGCCGACGCCGAGGCCGTCGGCGACCTTCGGCTCGGGCGAGATGACGCCGATCTCCAGCAGCTCGTGGGTCGCGCCGGTGGACATCATGGCGATCCGCTCGCGCTTGGTGAGCTGGCCGTCCACCACTCGCACGTAGGTGACCACGCCGCGGTAGGCGTCGTACACCGAGTCGAAGATCATCGCGCGGGCCGGGGCGTCCTTGACGCCGACCGGGGCCGGGATCTTCTCGACCACGTGGTCGAGCAGGTCCTCGACGCCGAGGCCGGTCTTCGCGGAGACCTTCAGCACGTCCGCCGGGTCGCAGCCGATGATGTGCGCGATCTCGGCGGCGTACTTCTCCGGCTGGGCGGCCGGCAGGTCGATCTTGTTGAGCACCGGGATGATCGTGAGGTCGTTCTCCAGCGCCAGGTACAGGTTGGCGAGGGTCTGCGCCTCGATGCCCTGGGCGGCGTCGACCACCAGGATGGTCCCCTCGCAGGCCGCGAGGGAGCGGGACACCTCGTACGTGAAGTCCACGTGGCCGGGTGTGTCGATCATGTTGAGGATGTGCGTCGTGCCCGCGTTCTCACCGGACCTGGGCGCCCACGGGAGGCGGACGGCCTGGGACTTGATGGTGATGCCGCGCTCGCGCTCGATGTCCATCCGGTCGAGGTACTGGGCGCGCATCTGCCGGGGGTCCACCACGCCGGTGATCTGCAGCATCCGGTCGGCGAGCGTCGACTTGCCGTGGTCGATGTGGGCGATGATGCAGAAGTTGCGGATCACCGCCGGGTCAGTACGGCTGGGCTCTGGCACGTTGCTGGGGGTCGCGGGCACCTTGGTCCGATTTCTGATCCGATCAATATGGTTCCGCCCATCCTCCCATGCCGAACGGCCCTCGGTTCTTCCCGCCCGATCGGGCGTGCGGGAGGATCCCCCCATGATCTTGGAAAGCGCCCTGCTCGACGTCCTCCCCGGCCAGGAGGACGCCTTCCTCGCCGCCTTCGCCGAGGCCCGTCCCCTGATCGCCGCCCAGCACGGCTTCCGCTCCCTGGAACTGCGCCGCTGCCTGGACGCGGGCAGCAGCTCGCGCTTCCTGCTGCAGGTCGGCTGGGACACCCTGGAGGACCACACCGAGGGCTTCCGCCGCTCCCCCGAGTACGGGCGCTGGCGCGAACTGCTGCACCGCTTCTACGACCCGTTCCCGACCGTCGAGCACTACGGCGAGCCGCTGTTCACCGCCTGAACGGCCGGCGGGTGCGCGTTCGGGCGGGTGCGCGGCCGGCGGACCGTCGGCCGCGGGGCCCGGCGGTCCGGTTTGGGTCGAGCGCTGCGGCCCTGGTAGCGTGGGGCGCTGCACTCCGCCCTCGGCATGCCCTCTCAGCAGGCACGAGCGGGTACCGGAGTGCGACCCGTTTACCTGTCGATTCACGTCGATTCACACAGACTGAGGCTCTTTCGTGGCGAACATCAAGTCCCAGATCAAGCGCAACAAGACCAACGAGAAGGCGCGCCTGCGCAACAAGGCCGTCAAGTCCTCGCTGAAGACCGCCCTGCGCAAGGCCCGCGAGGCCGCTGCCGCCGGTGAGTCCGAGAAGGCCACCGAGCTCGCCCGCGCCGCCTCCAAGGCCCTCGACAAGGCCGTCAGCAAGGGCATCATCCACAAGAACCAGGCCGCCAACAAGAAGTCGGCGATCACCAAGCGCGTCAACGCCGCCGCCTGATCCAGGTTCTTCCCGCACGGCCCCGCCGTGCACCCGGTGCCGCTCCCGGCACCACCCCGGTAGGCGTGAACCCGCGGCCCTCTACCCGCTACCGCCGACCACCCGCTCCCGGAGACCCCGGCCCTCTACCCGGATCCCGGTGAGCCGCACGATCCGTACCGCACGCGGCCTGCGTTCGCCACGCGGGTGCGGTACACCAGCTCCACGGTGAGAGCGCCCGACCCCGGGACCTCACCCCCACTGCCCGCCCGGGCCCCCGGGCGGGCAGTCGGCGTTTCCGGCCCCTCTGCTCCCCTCCCTCTTCCCGCCCCGGGTCAGGTGAACGGGTGACAGGCGTCAACCTGCGTACCCGCGCGGAATCGGCTCCGGCCGGACGGCGGCGGTAGGGTGCGTGGCACCTTCCGTGCCCGTCCGACTACGCAGGGGAACGATGCCGACTCCACCGCCGTCCCCGCCCCCTCCGCCCTCGCCCTCGCCCGGGTACGGACCCGCTCCCGGCACCGGCTACGGCCCCGCCCCCGTGCCGCCCGGGCGGGCCGGCGGATTCGGCGCCCCGACGGGCGGGGGCGGTCGGGCCGGACGGGCCGGACGGGCCGGTCGGGGGCGGCGACGGGTGCGCGGGCGCGGGGTGTGGTGGGGCGTCGGCGGCGCGGTCCTGGCCTCCGCGGTGTGGTCGGCCGCCGTACTGACCCTGCCGCCGCTGGTGCGCGGCGTCCTCGGCCGCCCCGCCGCCCCCGCGTCGGCCGGCTACCGGGCCGCCGACGACCTGTGCGCCACCGCCGCGCTGCCCGCCTTCGCCCGGCTGTACCCGTCCCCGTCCGGCAGCCCGTACCACTACACGACGCGCCACCGGGTGCTGGACGAGATGTACTGCAGCCAGTACCGCCAGAAGGCCGGGGGCGACTCGGAGCACTACTCGCTCTACCTCCAGGTGCAGCTCCACCACCAGGTCGACCCGCGCCCGGAGTTCGGCGCCCAGCGCGACGGCCTGGCCCAACGCCACTACCTGATCAGCCCGGTGGCCGAACTCGGCGACGAGGCGTACCTCGGCTACCTGGACGACCCGGACCGCAGCGACACCGGCCGGCACTACCTGACCCAGGTCCTGTACGTCCGGCAGGGCGGCATGACCTGCTACGCCGGCTGGTCCGGCTCCTACCTGGACGGCCGGACGACCGCCCCCGACCTCGACCTGGTCCGCAGCGCCCTCGTCAGCGACACCCGCGACATGCTGCGCGGCCTCAGCGGCTCCCCCGCCTGAACGCCGCCCGAACGGCCCGGCTGTACCCGGTCGGACGGGCCTAGTAGGGGCGGGACCCGGCCCGGGAGGCGCGGGCGACGGCGACGACGGCGCGTTCGAGCGCGTACGCGGGATCGTCGGAGCCGCCCTTCACCGCGGCGTCGGCCTCGGCGACGGCGGTCAGTGCGGCGGCCACCCCGTCACCGGTCCACCCGCGCATCTGCTGGCGCACCCGGTCGACCTTCCAGGGCGGCATGCCGAGTTCGCGCGCCAGGTCACCGGGCCGCATGTTGCGGCCCGCGGAGGCGAGCCGGCCGATGCTGCGGACGCCGGAGGCGAGCGCGTAGGTGATGCCGGTCGGCGGCTGGCCGACGGCCAGGGCCCAGCGCAGCCGCTCCAGGGCTTCGGCGGCCCGGCCGGTCACCGCGAGGTCGGCCACCTCGAAGCCCGTCGCCTCGGCGCGGCCGCTGTAGTACTTGGCGACCGCCGTCTCGTCGATCGGCCCCTCGACGTCAGCGGTCAACTGGCTGCAGGCGGCGGCCAGTTCCCGCAGGTCGCTGCCCAGGGAGTCCAACAGCGCCTGACACGCCTCGGGGCTGGCGGCCCGCCCAAGGGTGCGGAACTCGTTGCGGATGAAGGCCAGTTTCTCGTTCGCCTTGGTCAGCTTCGCGCAGGCGACCTCCCGGGCGGCCGCCTTCTTCGCCGCGTCCAGCAGTCCCTTGCCCTTGGCACCGCCCGCGTGCACCAGCACCATGATCACTTCTTCGGCGGGCGACTCCAGGTACGCCTTGACCTCCTTGACCGAGTCGGCCGAGAGGTCCTGCGCGGCCCTGACCACGATGACCTTCCGCTCCGCGAAGAGCGAGGGCGTGGTGAGCTCCGCCAACTGGCCCGGCTGCAGCCCCCCCGGCGGGAGGTCCCGGACGTCCGTCTCCGGGTCCGCCGCCCGCGCCGCGGCCACCACCTCGGCGACCGCGCGGTCGAGCAGCAGCTCCTCCTGGCCGACCGCAACGGTCAGCGGGGCGAGCAGGTCGTCGGGTGCACTCTTCCTGGCCATCGCCTATCAGGATCGCACGCCGCGCCGACAGCCCTCCGCACCCCGGCTCCTCCTCGCCGGCTCCCCCTCTCCACCGCGCCCTGCCCGCCCGCCCGCACCCGCCCGTATCCGCCCGCCGGTTCCGGGAAGCGGGGCCGATTCCGTACCGGGTGCGGGGCTGGGGAGAATGATGACGTGATCGAGAACAATGACCGTCAGTTGCTCGTCCTCCCCGACCGCGATGCGGCGGAGGAGGTCGCCGAGGAGCTGAGTGCGCGCTGGCCCGAACTGGGTGACGTCGAGGTGGTCCGGGACTCCCTCGCCGGCGAGGACGACGCCGAGGACGCCCAGTGGCTGGTGGTAGTCGAGGCCCCCGAGGACGAGGGCTGGACCGCCCGACTGCTGACCGAGCTCGACCAGTTGGTCGCCGAACAGGACGGCTGGCGCGAGCAGGGCTGATGCCCTCCCCTCCCACCCTCCCCGTCCGCTGACTCCCTCCTTTTCGACATCCCTTGGTCCCGCCCGAACGAGGTGACCCCACCCGCTCGGGCGGGCGTTTCCGTACCGGCCCCGGTCCGCACCACTCGAACCGCACTCACCGGGCCTCCGCCGCCGACCCCAGCGCCGGCCCCCGCTGTCCGCCGCCGATCGCCGGGCCCGCTCCCGCGCGACCGTTCAGCCGTGGCCGGAGCGCGAACGCGTCGCCACCGCGAGGGTCCGCGAGTCGCCCAGGACCGCGATGTCCCCGGAGTCGTCGGTCCGGACCACCATCGCACCCAGCGCCCTGAGCCCGGCCACGGTCTGCGGCGCCGGGTGCCCGTACGGGTTCCCCACCCCGCAGGAGATCAGGGCCAGCCGCGGCCGGAGCGCGGCCATCAACGCCCAGTCCTGGTTGGCCGATCCGTGGTGCGCGACCTTGAGGACGTCCACCCTCCCCACCCGCGGCGGGCCCGTCCCCGGCGGCGGCCCCGGCCCGCTCGGGCCCGTGCTCCGCCCGGCAGCCCCGGTCTCCCCCGCAAGTACCACGCGGTCAGCCTCCTTTCCGTCCCCGGGAGTCGGTCCGCCGCCGGTCGCCCCGCGCTCCGACTGCCGGGCCGGGGCCCCGGCCCGGGGCGGCGGCCGTGGCAGCGCGCCGAGCGCCAGCAACGCGGCCTGGGCCGGGGGTTCCAGGTCTCCGATCAGGGCGACCCGCAACGCGGCGGCGGGCGGGCCGAGCAGGGCGAGGACCGCGATGCTGGAGTTGTTCGGGCCCTCGGCCCCGGGCGCCGACGGCGAGGTGGGCCAGAGGACCTCCCACGCCAGTTCCGCTCCGGCGGTGCGCCGCTCGCCGCGCTGTGCGCGCACCACCGGGACGCCGCCGGCTGCCGCCCAGCGGAGCACCCGGGAACGCTCACCGTCCGGCTCGCCCGAGGCGGTCACCTCGATCGATCCGACCGACCGGCCGCGCAGGACCCCGGGGATGCCCTCCGCGTGGTCGGCGTGGAAGTGGGTGAGGATCAGCACGGGGACCCTGGTCACTCCGAGGCTGCGCAGGCAGGCGTCGGCCGTCTTGGGGTCCGGCCCGGCGTCCACCACCACGGCGGTCCCCGGTTCGACGGACAGGACCGTCATGTCGCCCTGACCGATGTCGCACATCGCCATCCGCCAGCCCGGCGCGGGCCAGCCGGTCGCCAGCCGGACGACCGGTGCCGGGCGCAGCAGGACCAACGGCAGCGCCAGGGCGACGGCGAGCGCGACCAGTGCCCTGGTCCTCCGCCGCCGGGCACGGTGACCCGCCAGGAGCGGCGGTACCGACCAGGCCAGCGAGACGATCACCACGACCAGCAGGGCCGCGCCGAACGGCCCGGCGGGCCAGCCGAGTTCGGCTCCCGGAAGCGCCGCACCGCGCCGTGCGACGGCGACCAGCCAACCGGCCGGCAGTGCTGCGAGGTCCGTCAGGAACTCCGCCGCTCCCTTCCAGAGCGGTGCGATCGCGAGCGCGGCGAACCCGAGCAGGGTGGCGGGGGCCACCGCGATCTCGGCCAGCAGGTTGCACGGCACCCCGACCAGGCTGACCCGGGGTGCGAGCAGGATGGTGACCGGTGAGCAGAACGCCTGCGCCGCGGCGGTGGCGCCGACCGCCGAGGCCAGGTGGTGCGGCCAGCGGCGCGCCCGGAGCGCCGCCGTCCAGCTCGGGCCGAGCACCAGTAGCCCGGCGGTGGCCAGTGAGGAGAGCAGGAACCCGTACGAACGGGCCAGGTGCGGGTCCACCAGGATCAGGACCAGCACCGCTCCGGCCAGCGCCGGCACCCCTCGCCGGGGGCGGCCGGTGGCCAGGGCGAGCAGTCCGATCAGCCCGGTGGCGGCGGCTCTGAGCACGCTCGGGTCGGGTCGGCAGACGGTGACGAACGCCAGCGTCAGCACGGTTCCGAGCAGCGCCGTGGTGCGGAACGAGAGGCCCAGCAGCCCGGCCAGGCCGCCGCGGCCGGGTGCGTCGGGCTCGCTCGGCGCACCACCGACCAGGACGGCCAGGACGATCGCCAGGTTGGCGCCGCTCACCGCGACCAGGTGGCCGAGGTCGGTGGCCCGGAACGCGTCCGACAGGTCGTCGGGCAGCCTGGACACGTCTCCCACCACCAGCCCGGGGAGCAGCCCGCGAACGTCCGGCGGCAGGTGATCGCAGGCGTCGCGGAGCCCCTTTCGCAGCTGGGCCGCGAGGCGCTGCGGAAGGTTCGGCCGGTCGGTGATCCGCGGCAGCCCCTGCGGGACGAGCAGCGCCGCACTGTCGGTGCCGGCCCTTCCCGCTCGGCCTGTCGTCGGTGGCTGTTCCGGCAGCACCTCCGCCCGTAGTTCCAGGCCGGTGGAGGGGATCAGCCGCTGCCACGGGTAGTCCTGCGGGGACCGGATCAGCAGGGTGACGGGTGTGCGGGTGGCGATGGGCGGCGGGGCGGGGCCGCCGAGGCGGGCGGGGGCGGCCCGGACTTCGGTGACCAGAGCCGGAACGGTCAGGCTCGGCCGGGACAGCGAGCTGCCCCGGGTGTGCGGGCCGTGCTGTTTCGGATCGCCCGTGACGGTCAACTCGACGGTGATCTCGGGAGTTGCGGTGTCCTCCTTCCGTGGTTGCTCTGCCGTGTCCCGTTGGTCGCCACCCGCCCGCTGCCCCGCCCCGGCGGACGGTGCGGCGGCAGTCGGGACGGGTGGGCGGGCCAGCGCAGGTAGCGGGCCCCGGTGCAGGTCAGCGGTGTGCAGGACGGTGGTGGTGGCCGCGGTGGCGGCGGTCAGCAGGACGGCGGCGGCCAGGCGGTGGACCTTCCGGCGGGTGCCGCCGCCCCGGAGCAGGAGCGGGGAGACTGCGGCAGCCACCAGCGCGGCCGCGAGCACTGTCGGGTGTCGGTCTGGGGCCAGGCCGAGGACGGTGGCGGTGACGGCCCACGCGGTGCAGGCCGGCAGGAGGAGCCGGTAGTCGGTCCGGTGACGGACAGCGGTTGGTGTGACCGGCATCGGGGCTCCTCCTCCTCATCGACGCGGGCGGGGTCGGGCGGCGTGCAAAAGGCTTCGAAGTCCTTTCTCCGCAGGGGTGTTGCACTCGGCGCGGGGGCCTGCTCAGGTCGTGCCGATCGGCGGGTCCGGTTCCAGGGGCGGCCTCCGAGTCGTGGGCGGTGTCGTCGCGGCGGCCGCGCCCCGTAGGGCGGGCCAGGCCAGAGCGCGGGTGCGGGCGGCAGGGGCGCCTTCTCCGCCGGGGCACGGTTCCGCGCTGGCGCATGGCAGGGCGGTTCCCCGTGCTTCCGGGTGTGCACGGCCGGAGAGGCGGTCGGCCAGCGGGTCAGAGAGTCAGGAGCGGTTTGAGGTCTTCGTACTTCCGGGCGCCGATGCCGGGGACGTGGCGGAGTTGGTCGATGGACTGGAAGGGGCCGTGGGTGAGGCGGTACTGGAGGATGCGTTGGGCCAGTGCGGGCCCCACTCCGGGGAGCGAATCGAGTTGGTCCGCGCCCGCGTGGTTGAGGCTCACCGGGCCGGTGGGCCCGGTCGGGGCCGCGCCACCGGGTGCCTGGCCGGTGTCCACGAGGATCTGCTCCCCGTCGGTGAGCGGGCGGGCGAGGTTGAGGAGGCTGATGTCGGCCCCGGGGAGCGGTCCGCCGGCGGCCGCCAGGGCATCGGCGACCCGTGAACCCGCGGGGAGGGTTCGCAGGCCGGGGTGCTGGACTTTCCCGGCGATGTCGACGACGAGGGACGGATCAGTCGGTTGTTGTGGTGGCGCTCCTTCCGCGGTCCGGTCGGACACGGCTTCGGCCATGGCGATGGCCGGTACGGGCACGGGGTGCGGCCGGCCGAGCCAGAAGTGCTGGACGGCGTAGCCCGTGGCGAGGACGAGCAGGACGGTCAGGCCGAGCACGGCCCGGCGGTCGAGGGCGAACGCGGCTGGGAGGCGCAGCCGCAGGGGGAGTCTCGGCGGAGTGGTGTGGGGCACGGTGGCGGGCTTCGGGGCGGACGGGGGTTCGGGCGGGTTTTCCGGGTCCGACGACGCATCGGGCCGGTCCGGTACCGGAGGCGGGAACCGGGGTGTCACGGGACGCTCCGGCTGAGCGGCCCCGTCCGGGGCGGTCGCCGCTGCGGGCGGGTCCCGCTCCGACGGCGAAACGGCTCTCCTGCGGCCGGAGGCACCGGCTTCCCCGACGCTGGGCGGTGGCGACCCTGCCGGACGAACGCAACGCGCGGCCGCGCCGTACCTCGCAAGGACGCTCGAAGACGACAGTGCTGACGGCAGGCCGGCGGTCGGCGACAGCCCTGGCCCGGGCGCCGCCTCCGGCACCGGATCGGGCACTGCCTCCGGCTCCCGCTCCACCGTTCCCTCCGGTCGGAGCGGCTCTGTGGATCCGGAGGTGCCCTGCTCGGGCTCCGACTGTCCGTCCGGGCCGGTCTCCGCTCCGCACGCCGGTCGCGTCGGCGATGAGGGATCGGCGCCGCATTCGATGGACGCGTCGAAGAGGTCGGAGTCGTTGGACGGATCCGCCGGGAGGAGCCGGCCGAGGCGGGTTCGGACGGCCTCGCCGGCCTGGCGCCGACGGGTCTGGGGTGTGGTGATGGTCCTCATGGCGAGGACAGTAGATCGATGCCGGCGGACCGTCGGAGAATTCGTCCGCCCCTGTGGACAACTCGGGCCTGTGGATAACTCCTGTCGCTCGGACGAGTGAATCCGGCCGAGTTCAGTGTGACGATGCGACGATCGGAGAAATCACCACAGCCAGCAGACCAGGGCCGACGTGCGCCCCGATGACCGCGCCGACCTCGCTGACGCAGAGCTCCTTCAGGCCCGGGATCCGCTCCCGCAGCCGTTCCGCCAGCGGTTCGGCCCGGTGCGCGGCGGCCAGGTGGTGGACGGTGACGTCGACCGGCTGCCGCCCGGCGTACTCGACGGCGATCTCTTCGAGCCGGGCGATCGCCCGGGAGGCCGTGCGGACCTTTTCCAGCGGTTCGATCCGGCCCCCGGCCAGGTGCAGCAGCGGCTTCACCGCCAGCGCGGAACCGACCAGTGCCTGGGCCGTTCCGATCCGGCCCCCGCGCCGCAGGTGCTCCAGGGTGTCGACGTAGAAGAAGCCCGCGGTACCGGCTGCCCGGTTCTCGGCCGCGGCGACCACCAGGTCGAGGTCCGCCTCGGTGGCGCCGGCGTCCGCCCCACCCTCCCCGGCGGGGGCGCCCTCGGCGGGGGCGGCGTCGGGCTCCGATCCGGCGCGGGCCTCGTCCAGTGCCACGGCCGCTTCGGCCGCGGCCAGGACGCTGCTCCCCAGCGCCATGCCGACGAGCCGGCTGTCGACCACCCGGACCGGGATCGGCACGGCCGCGGACGCCAGCCGGGCGGCCTCCGCCGTACCGGAGAGCTCGGCCGACAGGTGGATCGAGACGATGCCGCGCGCACCGGCTTCCGCGGCCGCCCGGTAAGCGGCGGCGAAGGTCTCGGGGCTGGGACGGGAGGTCGTCACCCGCTGCTTGGAACGCAGCGCCTCGGCAACATCCTTCGGGGAGATCTCGACGCCTTCGGCGAAGACCTCGTCACCCACCGCAACGCTGAGCGGTACCACCCGGATCCGGTGCCGGTCCACCGCCTCCTGGGGCAGATACGCGGTGGAATCCGTGACAAGTGCGAGGTGGCCGGGCATGAGCCGGAGGTTACCCGCCACCGGGCCGGGATGACAGCGCTCGTCATTCGATGGTTTGACCCCGAATGGGCCGGGTAACTTCTCCGCACACGGAGAGCGACTGCACCATGACGCGGGGTCATGGGCGGTTGGGGCCCGCCGGGTTCGGCTTGCGGAGGCGGTCGGCGAGGCGGGAGAGCGGCTCGGCGGCCAGCCCGAGCAGTTCCTCGGCACTGGTCGAACGGTTGGAGCCGAGTCCCTTGCGGCGGTCGGCGGACTCCTCGGCGGAGGCGGCTGCGGAGGCCGTACCGGAGGCGTCCGTCCCATCGGCGGCGGGGGCGGACGAGGTCCAGTGGCGCAGGGCGCCGGCCTCGTCCTGGCACTCCTTGCCGAGGCGGGCGAGTTCGTCGTCGGCGAAGCGACGCATCCGGTCCTGGGCGGCCCAGCGCAGGGAGTCCGCGGAGTGGGTGATCCGCTCGGCGCGCTCACGCAGTTCGGGGAGCCTGGCGGCGACCCGGCCGTTCGTCGGCTCGCGCTCCATCATGCGGAGTTCGGCGTCGAGTTCCGCGGCGTGCGAGTCGAGGCGGGCCAGTAGTTGGAGCGCGTCGCCGAGTTGGCCGTCCTGCGGCAGGCCGCCCTGCAGCACCTGGCGGGTGGAGTCCAACGCGGTGCGCAGGGACAGCCGGAGGCCGGCGATCCGGCCCTGCTCGCCCGGCCTGGCGATGCTCTTCGCCTTCAGCGCCGCGTTCTCCATCGCCCGCTGGGCGTTGGCGCTGTGCCGGTCGACCTTGGCCGCCACCGCCTTCGCCGCCTTCACCGTCCCGACCACAGCCATCACCAGGAGGGTCACCCCGAACAGCGCGACCAGAGCCACCACCACACCGAGCGCTTCCATCGGGAGCCCACCTTCCGCCCGTGACCGGCCCTGAACCGCCCGGTGCGGTCCGCTTGTCCGCCGGACTTCCACCGTAGCCCGGAGCGGCGGTCGACAGCAGGTCGCAGACGCTCCTCACCCCCGAGATCAGGGACAGCTCAGGGATATCCCCAAGCGATCGCCCCGGGATCCCGGAGCACACTCGCACGAAGAACGGAGCCGCCTTGTCCGCTTCCCCCCGCCGCCTCCCCCTTCCCCGTCTCCCCCGCTTCCCCCGGCTCGGCCGCCCCGCCGGGCCCGTCCGGCCCGTCCGGTTCCTCGGCACGCCGACCGATCCACCGGTCCGACCGCCGGCCCGGCCGCGGACGGCGAAGGGCCGGCCGCCCCACCACGGGGACGACCGGCCCTGCCTGGCCGGCGACGTGCCGACCGGGGTTCCGTCAGCCGGTGACGATGTTCACCAGCTTCGGCGCGCGCGCGATGACCTTGCGCACCTGGGCGTCGCCGATGGCGGCGACCACGGCCGGGTCGGCCAGGGCCAGTGCCTCCAGGTCGGCGTCCGAGATGGACGGCGCGACCTCCAGGCGGGCCTTTACCTTCCCCTTGATCTGCACGACGCAGGTCACGGTCTCGTCGACCACGTACGCCGGGTCGGCCACCGGGTAGTCAGCGAAGGCCAGCGACTGCTCGTGGCCCAGGCGGCGCCACAGCTCCTCGGCGATGTGCGGGGCCAGCGGGGCGATCAGCAGGACGATCTGCTCGGCCACCGGCCGCGGCGTGGAGCCCCGCTTCACCAGGAAGTTGTTCAGCTCGATGGCCTTGGCCACGGCGGTGTTGAACCGCATGCCCGCCATGTCGCCGCGGATGCCGTCGATCGCCTTGTGCAGCGCGCGCAGCGTCGCCTCGTCCGGCTCCTCCTCGGTGACCACCAGTTCGCCGGTGACCTCCGAGACGATGTTGCGCCACAGGCGCTGCAGGAAGCGGTAGGAGCCGACCACGGCGCGGGCGTCCCAGGGACGGGAGACGTCCAGCGGGCCCATCGACATCTCGTACAGGCGCAGCGTGTCCGCGCCGTACTCGTCGGCGAACTCGTCCGGGGCGATCGCGTTCTTCAGCGACTTGCCCATCTTGCCCGCCTCGCGGCGGACCTTCTCGCCGTTCCAGAAGAACTCGTCACCGATCTCCTCGACCTCGGCGGCGGGCACCGGGAAGCCCCGGTCGTCGCGGAAGACGTCGGCGGTGATCATGCCCTGGTTGAACAGCTTGTGGAACGGCTCGACCGAGGAGACGTGGCCCAGGTCGTGCAGCACCTTGTGCCAGAAGCGGGCGTACAGCAGGTGCAGGACCGCGTGCTCGGCGCCGCCGACGTACAGGTCGACGCCGCCGGCCGGCTTCTCCGCCGTCGGGCCCATCCAGTAGGCCTCGTTGGCGGGGTCGACGACCGAGGCCGAGTTGACCGGGTCGATGTAGCGCAGCTCGTACCAGCACGAACCCGCCCAGTTGGGCATGGTGTTGGTCTCGCGGCGGTAGGTCTTCGGGCCGTCGCCCAGGTCCAGCTCGACGTTGACCCAGTCCTCGTTGCGGGACAGCGGGGTCTTCGGGGAGGAAGCGGCGTCGTCGGGGTCGTAGGTGTGCGGCAGGTAGTCCTCGACCTGGGGGACCTCGACCGGCAGCATCGACTCGGGCAGGGCGTGCATCGCGCCGCTCTCGTCGTAGACGATCGGGAAGGGCTCGCCCCAGTACCGCTGGCGGCTGAACAGCCAGTCGCGCAGGCGGAAGTTGACGGTGCCCTCGCCGATGCCCTGCTCGGCCAGCCAAGCGGTGATCCGGGCCTTGGCGTCGACCACGGACAGGCCGTTCAGCGAGATGCCGTCGCGCTCGGAGTTGACCAGCACCGAGTCGTAGGTGTCGAAGGCGTCGTCCCAGGTGTGCGGGTCCTCGCCGCGGCCGTCGGTGGGCCGGACGACGCAGCGCATCGGCAGGTTGAACGCCTGCGCGAAGGCGAAGTCGCGGCTGTCGTGCGCCGGGACGGCCATGATCGCGCCGGTGCCGTAGCCCATCAGCACGTAGTCGGCGATGAACACCGGGATCTGCTCGCCGCTGACCGGGTTGGTCGCGTAGGCCCCGGTGAACACGCCGGTCTTGACCTTGGCGTCGGCCTGGCGCTCCACGTCGGACTTGGCGGCGGCGACCGCTCGGTACGTGGCCACGGCGGTGGCCGGGTCGGCGGCACCGCCGGTCCACTCCTCGCGGGTGCCGGCCGGCCACTCGGCCGGGACGACGGTGTCGACCAGGGCGTGCTCGGGCGCCAGGACCATGTAGGTGGCGCCGAACAGGGTGTCGGGGCGGGTGGTGAAGACGGTGACGGTGTCGGCGCCGACGGTGAAGTCGACCCGGGCGCCCTCGGAACGGCCGATCCAGTTGCGCTGCTGCAGCTTGATCGCCTCGGGCCAGTCCAGCAGGTCCAGGTCGCTGATCAGGCGGTCCGCGTAGGCGGTGATCCGCATCATCCACTGGCGCAGGTTGGACTTGAACACCGGGAAGTTGCCGCGCTCGGAGCGGCCGTCCGCGGTGACCTCCTCGTTGGCCAGCACGGTGCCCAGCCCGGGGCACCAGTTGACCGGCACCTCCTTGGAGTACGCCAGCCGGTACTCGCCCAGCACCTCGTCGCGCTCGACGCCGGACAGCTCGGCCCAGGCGCGACCGCCCGGCACCGCACGCTCACCGGACTCGAACTGGGCGATCAGTTCGGCGATCGGCCGGGCCTTGGCCGTGTCCTCGTCGTACCAGGAGTTGAAGATCTGCAGGAAGATCCACTGCGTCCAGCGGTAGTAGTCCGGGTCGATCGTGGAGATCGAGCGGCGCGAGTCGTGCCCCAGGCCCAGCCGGCGCAGCTGCTTGCGCATGTTGGCGATGTTGTCCTCGGTGGACACCCGCGGGTGGATGCCGTACTGGACGGCGTACTGCTCGGCGGGCAGGCCGAAGGCGTCGTAGCCCAGGGTGTGCAGCACGTTGTGGCCGGTCATCCGCTGGTAGCGGGCGTACACGTCGGTGGCGATGTAGCCCAGCGGGTGGCCCACGTGCAGGCCGGAGCCCGACGGGTACGGGAACATGTCCATGATGAAGCTGTGCGGCTTCGTCGCGACGGACGTCCCGTCGGCCAGCGGGCCGGTCGGGTTGGGGGCGTCGAACGTCCCCTCCTTCTCCCACAAGTCCTGCCAGCGGGACTCGATCTCGGCGGCCAGCGCGGCGCCGTAGCGGAAAGGCTCGGTGGCGGCTTCGGCCGCGCCGGATGCGGGGGTCGTCTCGCTCATGGTCCTTCAGGCTCCATCGTCATCAGTCAGCGAACAGGCCGTAGAAAGCAGAAAGCCCCTCCTCAGGAGGGGACGCCACGCCGACTCCGGCCCTCAAGCCGGTCCTGGTCAGCGCGGCCGGCTAAGAAGCAGGCGCACGGTTCGCATGGGCTCAGGGTACCGCACCCCCTCAACCCACTTTCGCGTCACCACGTCAACCCCCGCCCGCACCCGCCCGACCACACCGCCACCAGCCACGCACTCCACCGCCGCCCGCCCCACCATCGCCCGCACCGCCCCGACCGCACCAACCGCCCCAGTCACCCCGCCCGCCCGACTCGCCCCGCCCAGCCACGGGCTACGCCTCCGCGCGCATCGCGGTGTCGAAGTCCCGCAGGGCCCGGGCCACCCGCGCCGACTGCATGCCGGCCGCGAGCAGCCGCGCCCGGTCGGCGGTGCGCTCGGCCTCGGCCCGCTCGCCGGTGCGCCGGTAGGAGTCGGCGAGGCGCACCATCAACAGCGCCTTGGCCCTGGCCCGTTCCACCGAGAGGGCGTCGATCGAGGCGAGCAGCAGGCTGCGTGCCTGCGCGTGCTCGCCCAGCAGCAGGTACCCCTCGCCGACCATGCCCTCCAGGTCGGCCCGCTCCTGCGCGTGTCCCTCCACGCCCTCCAGCACCCGGAACGCCCGCTCCGCGACGGCCTCCGCACTGATCTGCTCCCCCTTGCGGCCGTGCGCCCGGGCGATCCGCCCCAGTTGCAGCGCCCGCTCACGCGGCGTCAGCACGGCGTCGGCGGCGCGCAGCGCGGTGGAGAGCATCGCCACTGGATCGAGCCCCCGCCCGCCGGAGTTGTACGTGGCCTGGACGGCGAGGCAGCCGACCACGCCGACGCCGAGCCGCGGGTCGCCCGAGACGTGCGCGGCCCGCAGCGCGGCGACGAAGGCGCGCTGGGCGGCGGCGTCGTTGCCCATGTCGTAGTTGGCCCAGCCGACCAGTCGGGCCAGCCGGCTGGCCGCGCCGTAGAGTTCGCGGCCGAGCGGCTCGTCGTAGCGGCCGAGCTCCAACAGCTTGCCCACCATGGCGAGTTCCGCCTTGGCCAGGTCAAGGATCAGGCCGCCGCCGTAGGCGCGCTCCAGACGCTGCTTGGACTCGTAGGACAGCCGGAGGTCGGCCAGTTGCTCGGGGGCGATCCGCAGCGCGCCCTCCCCACCGGCGACCGGCGGGGGCGGGGAGGCCCAGTGCCGGGCGGCCTGCTCCAGTTCGTCGCCGCGGAACAGGTCGGTCAGGCGCACCGGGGCACCGTCGGCGCCCGCCTCGCGGAGCGCGGTCTGCGCGGTGTCGGCGGTCCACGGGTCGGTCAGCAGCCGGGGCGAGAGCATCTTCGCGCCCCGGTGGGAGCCCATCCGCCCCCAGAGCTGCTCGTAGGTGACGGCGATGCCGACGCTGCGGCCCAGCACCTCGCAGACGGTCTGGTCGTGCGGCGAGCGCGGCACCATCCCCCGGTCCCGCCACTTGTACGGTGCGGTGGCGCTGATCGCCATGCCGGTCGGGAGCACCGCGTTCACCTCGCGGGCCAGCCGCTCCGGGCTCCAGCCGAGCTGGTGGAGTATCCGGGCGAGTTCGTCGTTCCGTTTTCGCACCAGGTCGGCCATGCCACGACCGTAGCGGCCCCGTCCCCCGCTCGGCAGGGAAGTCCGGTGAACGGCCGAAGGCCGCCCCTAGTGGGACGGCCTCCGGACTGCTGTGGAGCTAAGGAGAATCGAACTCCTGACCTATTGCATGCCATGCAATCGCTCTACCAACTGAGCTATAGCCCCATGCTTTCACCGCTGCCACCTGCGGTTTCCCTCGGCGACATCGACAACTGTACACGGTCGGCGCCCCCGGCCCTAATCCGTTCCGGAGCCCCACGATGATCCCCGCGGCACCCCTCGCAGCACCTCCCACGGCGCTCCTCACGGCACTTCTCGCGGCACTCCTCACGATGCTTCTCGCAGCGTCCCTCACGGTGGCCCTCGCGGCGGTCCGCCCTGCACACCCGGCCGGCCCGGCGCCCGCGCCCACCCGCAACAACACCGAAGGCCGCCACCCTCTTCGGGTGACGGCCTCACGGAACTGCTGTGGAGCTAAGGAGAATCGAACTCCTGACCTATTGCATGCCATGCAATCGCTCTACCAACTGAGCTATAGCCCCGCGACACTGACGACCACTCACGGACCACCGGTGCGGAGTGGAGCTAAGGAGAATCGAACTCCTGACCTATTGCATGCCATGCAATCGCTCTACCAACTGAGCTATAGCCCCGCAGTTCCGCGACTCCCGCCCCCGGTTTCCCGTCTGCGTTCCTCACTGCGAACGAGGAAGACTCTAGCTGGTCAGAGCCGGAACTGTGAAATCCGGGTCGGTCGGCCGCCGGACGCCGCCTCAGGTCTCGTCGCCGATGACCGGCTGCGGCAGCGTGCCCGCGTTGTGCTCCAGCAGTCGCCAACCGCGCGAGTCCTGGCCGAGGACGGA
The DNA here is from genome assembly GCF_053603035.1 of Kitasatospora sp. NPDC004272. Taxonomy (NCBI): domain Bacteria; kingdom Bacillati; phylum Actinomycetota; class Actinomycetes; order Kitasatosporales; family Streptomycetaceae; genus Kitasatospora; species Kitasatospora sp. NPDC004272. Next base: position 28,468 of record NZ_JBSGET010000066.1, read on the forward strand.
CCAGCAGCAGTTGGAGAGACCGCCGAAGCGCTCCCACATCTGCGGCTCCAGGCCCAGCATCCGGCCGATCATGGTGCGGATGGTGCCGCCGTGGCTGACCACCACCAGGGTGCCGTTCTCCGGCAGCTTGCCCACCGCGTCCAGCACCACCGGGACGGCCCGGTCGGCCACCTCGGTGGCCAGTTCGCCGCCGCCGCGCCGCACCTGCTCGCCGTTCGCCCACGCCTCGTACTGCTCCGGGTAGCGGGCCCGGATCTCGGCGTTGGTGAGCCCCTGCCACTCCCCCGCGTAGGTCTCCCGCAGACCCTCGTGGTGGTGCACTTCGAGGCCGGTGAGGGCGGCGAGCTCGGCGGCGGTGCGCCGGGCCCGCTGCAGGTCGGAGGAGATCAACAGGTCGGGCCGGAGCCCGGCGAGCAGTCGGGCCGCCCGCTGGGCCTGGAAGACGCCCTGGTCGGTGAGCTCGATGTCCGTGGTCCCCTGGAACCGGGATTCGAGGTTCCAGGAGGTCTGGCCGTGCCGCCAGAGGACGATGCGCGGCCAGGCCCCGGCCCGGCTCAGAGGTCGCCCCCGGAGACGGCGTTGCCGGCGGCGTCGGTGACGGCGTTCTCCGGCCGGTTCCGGGTCGCCAGGGCGTCCTCGGGCAGCGGCAGCTCGGGGCAGTCCTTCCACAGGCGGTCGAGCGAGTAGAAGGAGCGCTCCTCGGAGTGCTGGACGTGCACCACGATGTCCAGGTAGTCGAGCAGGATCCAGCGGCCCTCGCGCTCGCCCTCGCGGCGCACCGGCTTGACGTCGAGCTTCTCGCGCAGTTGGTCCTCGATCTCCTCGGCGATCGCCCGCACCTGGCGGTCGTTGGCTGCGGAGGCGATCAGGAAGGCGTCAGTGATCGACAGCACCTCGCTGACGTCGAAGGCGATGATGTCGTGCGCCAGCTTGTCGGCCGCCGCCTGCGCGGCGACGGTGATCAGTTCCTGGCTTCGGTCGGTGACGGTCACGATGCTCTTCCGGATCGGCTGTGGGGATACTCCCCCAGGATCTCACGAACGCGGCGGGGCCCCCGAGCGTTTTCCGCCCGGGGGCCCCGGCCGCGCTTCCGCGGTGTCCCGCGGGGCCTCCCCCTCCGGGGATCCCCGCCGGTTCTCCCCGCCGGTTCTCCCTACTGGTTCTTCTGGGTCGCCGGCGGCTGGTAGTCCTTGCCGATCACCAGCACCAGGTCCGCGTTCTGCTCGTCAGTGACCTTCTTCACCGCCGAGTCCGGCAGGTTCATGCTGGTGGCCAGGGTGAGGGCCGCCGGCTGCTTGGCGTCGTCGGTGTAGCGGATCTCGGAGGTCGCCTGTTCGGACGCCTTGGCGCTGGAGGGCAGCGGGTCCATGCCCGCGTTGATGACCATGACCTTTGCGGCTTCCGCCGAGAGGTCGTTGCCGGAGGCATTGACCAGGGTGACCCGGGTGGAGCCGCCGGTGCCCTTGACCTTGCCGATGGTGCCGCCGAGGATCTCCTTCACCTGCTTGCCCGCGACGGCGTCGTCCAGGGTGCCGTCGGCCTTCGCGGTGAGCGTGACGGTGGACAGGTGCCCCGCCTTCCCCTGCTTGGCCAGGTTGACCAGCACACCGGCCAGCGCGTTCTCCGGGAGCGACGGGTCCGGGACCGAGTTCATCCGGTGCACGTCGTCGGTGGCGTCCGACATGGTGGTCGGCATGGTGCCGATCACCGCGGCCATCACCTGCCCGAAGCGGGCGAGCTGAGCGTCCCGGCTCTCCCCCGGTGCCTGGAGGGTCGCGTAGGCGACGGCGGCGCGCCCGTTCAGCAGGACGTCCTTGCCCGCCTTGGCGAGCACCTTGCCGTCCGCCTTGTTGTCCTCGCGCACCTCGGCGTTGGTGTCCACCTTGATGCCGCCGAGCTGGGAGACCAGCAGCAGCAGGTAGGGGGTGTCCAGTCGCCAGGTGCCGGCCACCTTGGCGCCGAGCACCGCGGAGAGGCCGTCACGGGTGGCGGAGGCGCCGATCTCGTCCAGGGACTTGCCGACCGTGGTGGTCGCGGAGTCGCCGTTGCTGGGCAGCTGCAGGGTGTCCGGCAGCAGCAGCACGGTCGCCTTCTTCCCGCCCTCGTCGTCGACCAGCAGCGCGGTGGTGACCTTGCCCTGCGGGTCGCGCAGGTGCACCACGTTGACGTACCGGCCGCCGACCGCCGCGTCGGCGTCGCCGCCGCCGCCGAGCTTCCCGCTCCACCACAGGTAGCCGACGCCGCCGGCCGCGAGCACCGCCACCGCCACCAGCAGCGAGAGCAGCCGGTTGCGCAGCCGCCGCCGGCGCTCGGCCCGCACCTCGCTGCGCGAATCGGCGAACTTCAGCCAGTCGATCGCGTCCTCGGACTCCTCCGTCTGCTCGTCGACGAAGTCGAACTCGGACGTGGTGTACGAGTCACCGCCCTTGCCCTTCGCCCGGGCCGCCGCTGCCGCCGCCCGCCCGCCGACCAGCTCGGACGGCTCCTCTACCGGCGCGTTCGCCGCACCGGCCGTCGGAGCAGCAGCGGCCGGACGCGCCCGCCGCCCCGCGCCCGTAGCCCCGGACGCGCCCGCCACCCCGGGCGCACCGCCCGCGGCGGCGGCCCCGCCCACCGGGCTCACCGGAGGCGCCGAACGCCCCGCCGCCCGACCGGAAGCCTGTCCGGGAACCTGTCCCACCGTCTGCCCGGGAGCCTGTCCGGGCACCTGCCCGGGAGCCGTCACCGGGAATTGCGCACCCTGCTGGTACGGCGCCTGCTCCGGCTGCCGCTGCCCGTAGTAGGGGTCGTAGGACTGCTGCCCGTACCCGTCCCCGCCCGGCTGCCCGTCGAACTGTCCCTCGTGGCCGCGCTGTTCGAACCCCTGCGGCTCGTACCCGCCCTGCTCGTACCCGCCCTGCCCGTAGCCCGACGAGTCATAACCGGGCGCCTCGTACCCGGAAGGCTCGTACCCGGAAGGCTCGTAGCCCGCCTGCTCGTACCCGCCCTGCCGGTGGCCGCCCTGTCCGTAGCCCTGCGCCGGGTACCCGGGTGCGGGGGCCTGCTGCCCGCCGCCGTAGGGGTCCTGCGAGTACGCCCCGGACGACTGCTGGTGCTGCTGGTGCTGCTGGTACTGCTGCTGGTACTGGGGGGCGCCGTACTGGTCGTACCGACCGCCCTGCTCGTGCGGGCCGGACTGCTGCTCGTACCCCTGCTGCCCCTCGTAGCCCTGCCCCTCGTACCCCTGCTGCTCGTACCCGGAGCCCTCGTACCCCTGCTGCTGCGCGTAGTAGTCGGGTTGCTGCTGCGGGTGCTCCGGGCGGGGCGGGCGGGAGTGGGACTGGGGCTGGGGCTGGGGCTGGGGCTGCTGCTGGCCGAACCAGTTCTGGTCGTCGGACGTTCCGGTCACGTCGTCCCTCCTGGGGGCATCAAGGCCGGGCCGACGCGTACAGCGCCCGCTTGTGGATGTATCGGACCACGCCGTCCGGCACCAGGTACCAGATGGGCTCGCCCTTGGCGACGCGCACCCGGCAGTCGGTGGAGGAGATGGCGAGCGCGGGCACCTCGACCAGCGAGACGCCGCCGACCGGCAGGCCGGTGTCGGAGAGAGTATGGCCCGGCCTGGTGCAGCCGATGAAGTGCGCGAGGTCGAAGAGCTCCTCGGAGGAGCGCCAGGAGATGATCTGCGCGAGGGCGTCGGCGCCGGTGATGAAGAAGAGTTCGGCGTCGGGGTGCAGGCTGCTCAGCTCGCGCAGGGTGTCCACGGTGTAGGTGGGGCCCTCGCGGTCGATGTCGATCCGGCTGACCGAGAACTGGGGGTTCTCGGCGGTCGCGATCACCGTCATCAGGTAGCGGTCCTCGGCCGGCGAGACCTGCCGCTCGGACTTCTGCCAGGGCTGCCCGGTGGGGACGAAGACCACCTCGTCCAGCTGGAAGGCGCTCGCCACCTCGCTCGCGGCGACCAGGTGGCCGTGGTGGATGGGGTCGAAGGTGCCGCCCATCACGCCCAGCCGTCGCCTGCGCGGACCGCTGTCCGGTACCGGGGTGCCCGGCGCGGAGGTGCCCGGCGCCACGTTCGTCCCGGAGGTCTCGACCTGCTCTCTCATGGCGCCACACCTTACGCGACGCGAATGTCCCGGGGGTTCCGCCGGTCAGCGGTCCCCGGGCGCACCGCACGCCCACCGTCCCGCCCGCCACCCCGGGGGCCGCGGGCGCGCGGCGGGCGGGGCGGCGGCGCGGCCGGTCAGCGGTCGCGGTTGAAGCGGGTGGTGATGAACAGCAGGAGCAGCAGGATGAACAGCGCCGCGCCGCCCGTCAGCAGGGGGTTGAGGCTGTCGTGGTTACCGCCCTCCTCGGCGAGGCGGGCGATGGCGGGCAGGGCAGCAGAGCTCATGATCGGCGGGACCTTCTCGGCTCGGTGTGAGGACCAGGCGGTCACGGACCGTACGGCCCGCGCGCTCATCGTACGGGGGCCCGACGCGCAACCGCGCGGCGGCCCACCGCGTCTGACCGCCCGTGAGCCGTCCTCCGCCTGCCGACCCCGGTCGAACGCCAGCGGAGCACCGGCCGAGCACCGGTCGGACGCCGGTCGGACGCCGGCCGAGCCCCGGCCGAACGCAGGACCGGCCCCGGGAAGGACCCGGTTCAGCCCAGGTCGTCGGCGGTCCGCCCGGCCGCGCCGGACGGCTCGGCCTCGCGGGCGGCCGCGCGGGCCGCGTCGCGCTTGGCGCCGTCGCGGCCGGCCCGGGCCAGCGCCCACACCATCAGGCCGACTCCGACGAAGGAGGCGATCAAGATGATCCGCAGGAACAGACCGGGGCCGTTCTCGCTGGAGATCGGTCCGGCGAGCTGGACCAGGGCGGCAGTGGACATCGGAGCTCCTTGTTCGGTACGGCAGAGCCAGGGTAGTCCCGTTTACCGCCGCCCCCGCCCCGGCACCCCCGGTACCCGCGGGGCCCGTCCGGGCCGTCCGGGGGCGTCCCCGGTCTCCCGGGGCGCGGGGCGGACGGCGTAGCGTGACCGCGGGGACGAGTACGGACACACCGACGTTGAAGTGGAAAGCAGCGGGGGCCGGCCAGGGGGCCGGTGCCGGCGTCGATCCAGGAGAGGTACTCAATGACCGACATGACCAAGGGTTCCGCGCCGAGCCGCCGCCGCCAGCGCTTCCCGGAGATCTCCACCCGGGCCTGGGAGCACCCGGCGGACCGCTCCGGCCTGGTCGCGCTGCGCAAGCTCAGCGGCTTCGACGACGTCCTGAAGAAGCTGGCCGGCCTGGTGTCGGAGCGCAGTGTGCGCCTGATGTTCCTGGCCACCGCGGTCAAGACGTCGGAGCGTCAGTTCCCGGAGCTGTACGACATGGTGCGCGACGCCGCGTACCTCCTGGACCTGGACAAGGTCCCGGACCTGTACGTCTCCCAGGACCCGAAGGTCAACGCGTACTGCATCGGCATGGACACCCCGGTGATCGTGGTCACCACCGGCCTGGTCGAGCTGATGGACGAGGAGGAGCTGCGCGCGGTGATCGGCCACGAGGTCGGTCACGCGATGTCGGGGCACGCGGTCTACCAGACCATGCTGCTGATCCTCACCAACCTGGCGACCCGGATCGCCTGGATACCGCTGGGCAACCTGGCGATCATGGCGCTGATCACCGCGCTCAAGGAGTGGTTCCGCAAGGCGGAGCTGTCCAGCGACCGGGCCGGTCTGCTGGCGGGGCAGGACCTGCAGGCGTCGATGCGGTCGCTGATGAAGCTGGCCGGCGGCGCGCACATGGCCGAGATGAACGTGGACGCGTTCCTGGAGCAGGCCGCCGAGTACGACAAGGCGGGCGACCTGCGCGACAGCGTGCTGAAGCTGCTCCAGGTGCTGCCGCAGTCGCACCCGTTCGCGGTGGTACGGGTGGCCCAGCTGAAGAAGTGGGCGGAGAGCGAGGAGTACCGCTCGATCATGGCCGGGGCGTACCCGCGCCGCGGCGACGACCCGGACGTCTCGGTCGGTGCGCAGTGGAAGGCCGCCGCCGAGTCGTACTCGCAGTCGGTGAAGGACAGCAAGGACCCGCTGATGGGCCTGCTCCGCGACCTTGGCAACGGCGTCGGCACGGTCGGCGGCAAGCTCCGCGACACCTTCGCGGGCGCCGGCCGCAGCAACGGCGGCAACGGCAGCAACAACGGCAACGGCGGCGACAAGGAGGACGGCGGCTCCCGGGACTGACCCTCCCGGCCCCGGGCCGACCCTCCCGGCCCGGGGCCGGCCCTCCCGCCCCCGGGCCGTCCGAAGGCCGACCCGCCCGGACGGCAACGGGCTCGGACGCCGACCGGCCCGGACGGGTTTCAGCCGGTGATCGGCCCGAGCACCCCGCAGGACTGCCAGGCCGGCCGGCCGTGGTCGGCCGGGGCCACGGCGGGCGGGACGCTCGCGCGGACGCCCGCCGTGGTGGCCAGCACCGGCTGCAGGTAGTCGCTCTGCCCGGCCGAACAGGAGCTCGGTCCGGCCTGCACCGCCGCGTCGACCACCCGCAGCCGTCCGGTGTCGAGGTCGGCGCGGTCGACGTCGATGCGCACCGCCCGGCGCACCGCGTACAGGGTGACCGACGGGTCGCTGGTGGTGCCGGCCGGGCGCAGCGCGTACACCAGGGTGTGGTCGGTGGTGACCTCCAGGGTGTCGGCGTTGAGCTCGCCGACGTGCACGCTGCCGGTGGTCTTGACGGTGTCGGTGGCCAGGGCGATCTGCCCGGGGTCGAAGCGCACCATCCAGCCGGTGGCGGCGTGGTGCTGGTCGTCGCGGGGCGAGTTGGTGCTGTCGTCGTACTGGGAGAGTTCGCCGGCCGTGATCAGGGCCCGGACCTGCGCGGTCTGGTTGGCGGTCAGGGTGGCCGGGGTCAGCTCGGAGACCACCAGGTACTGCTGGACGGAGTCCAGGGCCCGCTGCACCTGGGAGCCGGTGAAGTGCGCGGTGGCGGTGGCGGCCGGCATCCCGAACCCGGCCTGGCCGTCGGCGTACCCGGCGGGCAGCCCGGCGAACGGGTCGGCGCGGTCGGCGGCCGCGGTGACCGCCCCGGGCGGGGCGAGCGGGGTGAGGCTGACGGTCAGCTGGGTGCCGTTGGGCGGGGTGGTCTCGCCGCGCGGGGAGCTGATCCCGAAGTAGACGGCGGCGGCGAACGCCATCGCGACCACCAGCAGCAGGACGATCGCCTGCCGGGGCACCGACAGCCAGCCCCAGCCGCGCGGCCGGGTGGCCCGGCCGAGGGCACCCGCCAGCCGCTCCTGCGCGGACAGCTCCTGGATCCGGGCAGCCCGGACGAACGATTCGTCGAAGACGACGGACCGGAACTCGTCATCGTTGGAACCACCCTCGGGCGTGCCCCCAGGAGGCTCGCGCGGGTCACCCATGACACCAGGGTAGACTCGCGGGCCGCCCGCGACGAGGGCGCGCGGGTAACGAGCGCGCGACGGCGGGTGACACCAGCCCCACGCCCACTCGACACCCGCCCGACGCCCGCCCGAGGCCGGCTCGACGCCCGCCCGACGCCCGCCCGAGGCCGGCCTGCTGCCCACCCGGAGGGGTCTCGGCCGAGGGCGTCAGCCGACGGGCACGGCGGCCACCGCGGACGGCTGCACCGGCACCGCGGCCGGGCTCCCGCCGACGGGGTCCCCGCTCCGACCGCCGCCGTTCTGGCCGCCGCCGTTCTGGCTGCTGCCGCTGCTCGGCCGGGCCGGCGACTGCGGCGCGGCCCCGCCGACGCCCCGGTACACCGCGGCGACCGACAGCGCGACCAGGCCGACGCCCATCACCAGCGCCAGCACCCAGGCCACCGGCCGGTGCCAGCGCTGCTGGGCGACGGTGCCGCCGCGCAGCGGGTCGAAGGCGCGGAGCCGGGAGCGGCGGGTGCGCCGCTCCTGCCGGTCGCCGCCGGACCACGGGTCGGGGTAGAAGCGGTCCTCGTCCAGTCCACCGGGCAGCGGGCGCAGCTCCAGCGGCAGCGCCTCGGCGCAGCCGAGGTGCTCCGCGTGCTCCGGGTGCTCGGTGAACTCGTAGCTCCGGGCCGCCCCCGCCTGTTCCGGCTCCAGCCGGGCCTCGGCGGCGGCGAGTTGCCGCTCCCGGGCGCTCGGCTCGTGCACGGCGGCGGAGCGGACGAAGCTCTCGTCGAAGACCACGGTGGCGAACTCGTCGTCCGCACCACCGTGGTCGGCGCCGTCGGAGTACGGCGAGCCCCCCACATCCTCAGCCACGGATTCAATGTATTACCGGCCGGGGCGTTTGTCTGTGGGTCTCGCCGATCGGGTCCGGACGGACTACGGCATTCGGCCGCGTGAGCCCCACCGGCCCCACGAGCTGCACGGACCCGCGGAGCCCGCGGGGACGCCCCCGGGCGAGCGCGCGGTCAGCCGCCGACGGTCTGCCGGGCCTCGCCGCGCACGTGCCCGTCGCCGGTGACGATGTACTTGGTGCTGGTCAGCTCCGGCAGGCCCATCGGGCCGCGGGCGTGCAGCTTCTGGGTGGAGATGCCGATCTCCGCGCCGAAGCCGAACTCGCCGCCGTCGGTGAACCGGGTGGAGGCGTTGACGGCCACCGTGGTGGAGTCGACGAGCTGGGTGAAGCGGCGGGCGGCGGGCTGCGAGCCGGTGACGATCGCCTCGGTGTGGCCCGAGGAGTAGCGGCGGATGTGCTCCACCGCGGCCTCCAGCGAGGGCACCACCGCGGCCGCCAGGTCCAGCGACAGGTACTCGGTCTCCCAGTCCTCCTCGGTCGCCGGGACGGCCGTCACCCCGGTGCCCTCGGCGGCCTTGAGCACCGCGTCGTCGCCGTGCACGGTGACCCCGGCCGCGGCCAGCGCGGCCAGCGCGAGCGGCAGGAAGGCGTCCGCGACGTCCTGGTGGACCAGCAGCGTCTCGGCGGAGTTGCAGACGCTGACCCGCTGCGCCTTGGAGTTGAGCAGCACGCCGACGGCCATCGCCAGGTCGGCCTGCGCGTCCACGTACACGTGGCAGTTGCCGGTGCCGGTCTCGATCACCGGGACGGTCGAGCCCTCGACCACGGTGCGGATCAGCGAGGCGCCGCCGCGCGGGATCAGCACGTCGACCAGGCCGCGGGCGCGCATCAGCTCCTGCACCGACTCGCGGCTCTCGCCCGGCACCAGCTGGATCACGTCGGCCGGCAGGCCCGCGCCGGCCACCGCCGCGCGCAGCACCTCCACCAGCGCGGTGTTGGAGCGGTACGCGGAGGCCGAGCCGCGCAGCAGCACCGCGTTGCCGGACTTCAGGCACAGGGCGGCGGCGTCCACCGTGACGTTCGGCCGGGCCTCGTAGATGATGCCGACCACGCCCAGCGGGACCCGGACCTGGCGCACGTCGAGACCGTTGGGCAGGGTGTAGCCGCGGACCACCTCGCCCACCGGGTCGGGCAGGCCGACCACGCTGCGGACGTCGGCGGCGATCGCGGCGATCCGCTCCGCGTTCAGCGTCAGCCGGTCGATCACCGACTCGGCGGTGCCCGCGGCGCGGGCCCGCTCGACGTCCTCCGCGTTGGCGGCGGTGATCTCGGCGGCCCGCTCGACCAGCGCGTCCGCGATCGCCAGCAGTGCGGCGTCCTTCACCGAGCGCGGCACTGGGGCCAGGGCGGCGGCCGCCTCCCGGGCACGGCGCGCGGCGGCGAGGACGGGACTGTCGGCGGTGGCGGTGAGAGCGCTCATGGCGCCAAGCCTAGCGAGCCGACGCCCCCGCCCCGCCGCACATTTCGCCCGCTGAGACGTCCGCCCCGGAGCCACCGGAGCCCCCGGAGCCCCCCAAGCCCCGGAGCGACCGGCCCGGCACGGACGCACGCACCCCGCCCGGCCCGGTACGGACGCACGCACCCCGCTCAGTACGGGTGCACGCCGCCCAGCTGCGGCGGCGGGTCCCCGAAGCCCTCCGCGACCCGCTTGTGGTACGTCGGGCGGTCCACCACCTCCAGGCCGACGATCTCCCAGGCCGGGAGCTTGGCGCTGGCCTTGTGCTCGCCCCACAGCCGCAGCGCGATCGCCGCCGCGTCGTGCAGGTCCCGCGCCTCCTCCCAGTAGCGGACCTCGGCGTGGTCCGCCGCGTACCGGGCCGTCAGGAAGAACGAGTGGTCATGCGCCAGTTTCTCCAGGGCCGTCCGCAGCTCCGGCAGCGGTGTCGCCGCGCCCGCGACGCTCAGCACCACGTGCCACATCCGGGCCTGCTCCCGCGCCGGGCCCGGGGCGTCCTGCCCGGCGTCCTGCCCGGTGTCCGGTCCGGCGTCCGGTCCGGCGTTCCGGTCGGCCTCCTGCGGAGCCCGCTGCTCGACGCCCCGGCCGCCCTCGATGCTGGTGAGCCGCCGCTCGGGCCTCTGTCCCGGCAGCGCTTCCTCCCGCCTGCGAACCACCGGCGGCCTCCTGTTCAGCGTGTCGCGCGGACCCCCCGGCCCGCTGCTCCCACCCCCCGTACCGGCCCCGCCGCCCGTGCTCAGCCGCGCAGCACGACCAGGTCGTCGCGGTGGACGACCTCGCGTTCGTACGCGGCACCGAGCTCCTGGGCCAGTTCTCGGGTGGACCGGCCGAGCAGACGGGGCAACTCCCTCGCATCAAAGTTGACCAGTCCGCGGGCGACGATGTGACCGTTTTCGCCAAGAAGGTCGACAGGATCGCCCGCGGCGAACTCGCCCTCCACCCGGGTCACCCCGGCGGGCAGCAGCGACTTGCCGCCGTGCACGACGGCCGCCACCGCGCCGTCGTCCAGGGTCAGCGCGCCGCGCGGCGAGGAGGCGTGCTCCAGCCAGAGCAGCCGGTCGGCGGAGCGGCTGCCGGTGCGCAGGAACAGCGTGCCGGTGGGCCGGCCGGCCAGCGCGTCGGCGGCCTGGCTGGCGGCGGTGAGCACCACCGGGATGCCGGCGCCGGTGGCGATCCGGGCCGCCTCGACCTTGGTGACCATGCCTCCGGTGCCGACGCCCGCCTTGCCCGCGCTGCCGATCTCCACGCCCGCCAGGTCCTCGGGGCCGCGCACCACCTCGATCCGGCTGCTGCCGGGCTTGGCCGGGTCGCCGTCGTACAGGCCGTCCACGTCGGAGAGCAGCACCAGCAGGTCGGCCCGCACCAGGTGGGCGACCAGGGCGGCCAGCCGGTCGTTGTCGCCGAACTTGATCTCGGCGGTGGCGACGGTGTCGTTCTCGTTGACGACCGGCATCGCGCCCATCGTCAGCAGCTGGTCGAGCGTCCGGTAGGCGTTGCGGTAGTGGGCCCGGCGGCTGGCGTCCTCGGCGGTCAGCAGCACCTGGCCGACCCGCACCCCGTAGCGGGCGAACGAGGCGGTGTACCGGGCCACCAGCAGGCCCTGGCCGACGCTGGCGGCGGCCTGCTGCCGGGCCAGGTCCTTGGGGCGCTTGGCCAGTCCGAGCGGGGCCAGGCCGGCCGCGATGGCGCCGGAGGAGACCAGCACGACCTCGGGCGCGTCCTTGCCGGAGCGCAGCTTGGCCAGCGCGTCCACCAGGGCGTCCACCCGGTCCGCGTCCAGCCCGCCGGCGGCGGTGGTCAGCGAGGACGAGCCGACCTTCACCACGATCCGCCGCGCCGAGACGACCTCCTCGCGGAGCAACTGATCCACCATCAGTCCGACCCTTCCGACGCAGCCTGTGTACGTCCGCAATCTAGCGAGCGCGCTCGCGGGTCACGAAATCGCGACGAGGCGTGAGACGTGGCGGGCGCGGAGAACGCCGCAGGGGCGCGGACGGTGAGTCCGCGCCCCTGTCGCACGTCAGCGCACCCGGTCCCGCCGGGCCCGCCCGGGCTACTGGTCGAGCTGCTCGCGGCCGGAGGAGAGCGCCTCGAAGTCCAGGTACTCCTGCTCCGCCGCGTCGCGGCCGCGCTGGCGCTCGCGGCGGCGGTCGACGGCCGGGCGCTGGGTCTCCATCCGGTGGTCCTCGCCGCGGCGGCCGAGCATCTCCGCACCGGCGGCCATGGTGGGCTCCCAGTCGAAGACCACGGCGTTCTCGTCGGGGCCGATGATGACCGTGTCGCCCTCCTTGGCGCCGATCTTCCACAGCTCCTGCTCGACGCCGAGCCGGGCCAGCCGGTCGGCGAGGTAGCCGACCGCCTCGTCGTTGGAGAAGTCGGTCTGCCGGACCCAGCGTTCGGGCTTGCCGCCGCGGATCCGGTAGGCGCCGTCCTCCTCCTCGATGGTGAAGCCGGCGTCGTCCACGGCGGTGGGCCGCAGGACGATCCGGGTGCTCTCCTCGACGGGCTTGGCGGCGCGCGCGCCGGCGACGATCTCGGCCAGCGCGTAGGAGAGTTCGCGCAGGCCCTTGTGGGCGAGCGCGGAGACCTCGAAGACCCGGTAGCCGCGCTCCTCCAGCGAGGCGCGGGTCAGGTCGGCGATGTCCTGGCCGTCCGGGACGTCGATCTTGTTGAGCGCGACCAGTCGCGGCCGGTCCTCCAGGCCGCCGTACTGGGCGAGTTCGTCCTCGATGGTCTCCAGGTCGGTGAGCGGGTCGCGGCCCGGCTCCAGGGTGGCGCAGTCCAGCACGTGCACCAGCACCTCGCAGCGCTCGACGTGCCGCAGGAACTCCAGGCCGAGGCCGCGGCCCTGGCTGGCGCCGGGGATCAGGCCGGGGACGTCGGCGATCGTGTAGACGGTCTCGCCGGCGGTCACCACACCGAGGTTGGGGACCAGGGTGGTGAACGGGTAGTCGGCGATCTTCGGCTTGGCGGCGGAGAGCACCGAGATCAGCGAGGACTTGCCGGCGCTCGGGTAGCCGACCAGCGCGACGTCGGCGACGGACTTGAGCTCCATCACGATGTCGCGGGCCTCGCCGGGCTCGCCGAGCAGCGCGAAGCCGGGGGCCTTGCGGCGGGCCGAGGCCAGCGCCGCGTTGCCCAGGCCGCCGCGGCCGCCCTGGGCGGCGACGAAGCTGGTGCCGTGGCCGACCAGGTCGGCCAGCACGTTGCCCTGGCGGTCCAGCACCACGGTGCCGTCCGGCACCGGCAGCACCACGTCGGGGCCGAGCGCGCCGGTGCGGTGGCCGCCGGCGCCGGGCTTGCCGTTGGTGGCCTTGCGCTTGGGCGAGTGGTGGTACTCCAGCAGCGTGGTGACCTGCGAGTCGACGACCAGGATCACCGAGCCGCCCTCGCCGCCGTTGCCCCCGTCGGGGCCGCCCAGCGGCTTGAACTTCTCCCGGTGCACGGAGGCGCAGCCATGGCCTCCGTTACCCGCGGCGACGTGCAGTTCGACGCGGTCCACGAAGGTGGTCATGAGGGGTGCCTCCCGTGCGAAGAAATGAGGTTGTCCTGCGGTAAAGCGGAAGGGTGGGCCCGGATCATCCCGGCCCACCCTTCACAGCGAGTCTGTACGGACTCAGGCCTCGACGGCCACGATGTTGACGACCTTGCGGCCGCGACGGTTGCCGAACTCCACGGCACCGGCGGTCAGCGCGAACAGGGTGTCGTCGCCGCCACGGCCGACGTTGGCGCCCGGGTGGAAGTGGGTGCCGCGCTGGCGGACGATGATCTCGCCGGCGGAGACGACCTGACCGCCGAAGCGCTTCACGCCGAGGCGCTGGGCGTTCGAGTCACGACCGTTGCGAGTGGAACTCGCACCCTTCTTGTGTGCCATCTGGCTATCCCCTTTCTAGGAAAGACCGCAGGAAGTTGTTACTTGCTGACCGAGTCGATGCTGGTGATGCGCACCGCGGTGTGCTTCTGGCGGTGGCCCTGACGACGGCGGTAGCCGGTCTTGTTCTTGTAGCGCAGGATGACGATCTTGTCGCCCTTGGTCTGGTCGACCACCTCGGCGTGCGCCTTCACGCCGCCGAGCACCCACGGGTCGGAGGTGACGGACTCACCGTCGACGACGAGGATGGTCGAGAGCTCGACCGAGTCACCCGGCTTGGCGTCGATACGGTCGATCTCCAGCACGTCGCCCACGGCGACCTTGTGCTGGCGGCCGCCGGCGCGAACGATCGCGTACATGCGGTACCTACTTTCCTAACTCGGTCGGAACTCCGGATGCCAGCCACCTGGGTATGGACACAAGCGGCCTCCCCCGACGGGCGCCGGAAGCGGCGACCACCCGGGAGGTGAGGTGCTCTGGAGCATGGCGTCAACACGCCGATGGTCAAGAATACGGACCCGTCCATCCGAAGACAAACCGGGACGTGCGCGGGGGCCGGGAGCTCCGCCGGAACGGTGCTCCCGACCCCCTCGGGCTCACTCCGCGGCGCCGTCACCCTCGGCGGTCGCGGCCTTCTTGGCCGCCGCTCCGGTCCGCTTGGTGGCGGTCTTCCGGGCGGTGGTCTTCTTGGCGGCCGCGGCGGTGGTGGTCTTCTTCGCCGCGGTCTTCTTGGCCGCCGTGGTCTTCTTGGCGGCGGTCTTGGTGGCGGTCTTCCGGGCGGCGCGCTTCTTCGGCGCGGCCTCCTCGGCCGGAGCCTCCTCGGCCTCGGCCTCGGCCGGAGCCGGGGTCTCGGTGTCGACCTCGACGGCGACCCCGGTCCCGGGCTCCACCGCGGCGACGGCCTCGGCCGTCACCTCCGCGGCGGTCTCGGCGACCTGGGCGGCCGACTTCTCGGCGGCGCTCAGCGCGGCCTCCATCGCGGCCTCGGCGCGGGCCTGCAGGACCACGATCTCGGCCTCGCCGGACGCCCCGGCCGGGGCGGTGGCCCTGCGCACCGCGCGGCGCCGGGGGCGGGCCCCCCGCGCGGGGGGGGCGCCCGGGGAGTGCCCCCCGGCGGGGGGGCCCGCCGCCCGCCGCCCGGGGGCGGGCGGCGCGCCCGCGGGGGCGGGGCCCGCGAGGCCGGGGGGCGCGCCCGGCGGGG
>NZ_JBSGET010000067.1:0-42660 GCF_053603035.1 Kitasatospora sp. NPDC004272
CTCACCCTCGTCCGCGGCGACCTGCGCTCCGCCGCCGACGCCATCCGCCTCTCCCGCCGCACCCTGACCACCATCAAGGGCAACCTCTTCTGGGCTTTCGCCTACAACGTCGCCGCCCTGCCCCTGGCCGCCACCGGACTCCTCAACCCCATGATCGCCGGCGCCGCCATGGCCTTCTCCTCGGTCTTCGTGGTCGGCAACAGCCTGCGGCTGCGGAGCTTCAAGGCCCGCTGAGCCGCTGGCCGAACTGACCGGTCCGGCCCGGGAAACCCCTCCCGGGCCGGACCGGTCAGTTTCCGAGAAGCCGCCGCAGCCGCTCCGTTCCTAGGATTGGGGACGTCAGCAGGGAGCAGGAACGGGAACGGGAGGACCGGTCATGGCGGAGAAGCACGAGGGTTTCACGGCGGACGAGCGCGCGGCGATGAAGGAGCGCGCCAAGGAGCTGAAGGCGGAGTCCAAGCGGGCGTCGGCGGCGGCGAAGGCGGCCGAGGCGGAGCAGGACCTGCTGGAGAAGATCGCCGAGATGCCGGAGGAGGACCGGGTGCTGGCCCAGCGCTTCCACGCGATCGTCACCGAGGTCGCGCCGCAGCTGGCCCCGAAGACCTGGTACGGCATGCCCGCGTACAACAACGCGGACGGCAAGCCGGTGTGCTTCTTCCAGAGCGCCGCCAAGTTCAAGTCCCGGTACGCGATGATCGGCTTCAGCGACAACGCCGCGCTGGACGACGGCGAGATGTGGCCCACCTACTTCGCGATCGCCGGCCTGGGCGAGGCGGAGGCGGCCCGGGTCGCCGACCTGGTGAAGCGCGCGGCCTCCTGAGACCGAGTGGCGATCAGCGCCCGGCGAGCAGCCCGTTGAGGGTGCCGTAGTCGAGCGAGTCGGCCAGCGCGCCGTACGTGCCGGGGCCGAGCAGTTCGGCGGCGGCCCGGTGCGCGGCGGTGTACGCGGCCTGGGCGAGCGCGGTGCCCAGGCTGATCCGGCGGACCCCGGCGGCGGCGAGTTCAGCGACGGTCGGGCCGCCCGGGACGGCCATCGCGTTGACCGGCAGCGGGGACGCGGCGGTCAGCTCCGCCAGCGCGGCGAGGTCGAGCAGGCCGGGGACGAACAGCGAGTCGGCCCCGGCCGCCGCGTACGCCTCGGCGCGGCGCAGCACCTCCGCCGGGCGGCCGTCCGCCGGACCGATCCCGAACAGGTGAACATCGGTACGGGCGTTGACCAGCAGCCCGGGCAGACCGGCCTCGGCCGCGGCCGTCCGGGCGGCGCGCAGCCGGGCGGACTGCTCGGCGACGGTGAACAGCGGCCCGCCGGGCGCGGCCGAGTCCTCCAGGTTGACGCCGACCGCGCCCGCCGCGACCACCGCCCGGACGGTCTCCGCCACGTCCGCCGGGTCCGGCCCGTAGCCGCCCTCGACGTCGGCGGTCACCGGGACGTCCACGGCGGCGGCGATCCGGCGCACCAGCTCGGCCATCGCCGCCCGGTCCAGGCCCTGCCCGTCGGCGCGCCCCGCCGACCAGGAGACGCCGCCGCTGGTGGTGGCGATCGCGGACGCCCCGGCCGCGGCGACCACCGCCGCGCTGCCCGCGTCCCAGGCGTTCGGAAGCAGCAGCGGCGCGTCGGCGGCGGCCAGCGCGCGCAGGGCGGCGGCGTGCTCGGCGGAACGGGCGGGGAGGGTGCGGTGCGACATGCGGGACTCGCTTCCGGTGCGGTGCTCGGGAGGGACGCGTCCATCCTGGCGGACCCGGTCGCGCCGGGCCGACCGATTAAGCTGGGGCCGAATCGACCGAGGGGGTGGCGGGGTGCGGACCGGTCTGCCGCTGTCGGTGGGCGACCTGGCGCTGACCAGGTTCGCGCTCTCGCCGATGTGGGAGGTGGTCGCCGCCTTCCGCGCGCTGGCCGCCGACCCGGTGCCCGCGCCGCACCGCCGCTGGGCCGCACAGGTCCGGCCGCGGCTGGCCGCCGCCGGACTGGACCGGGGGTGGCTGGCCGAACTGGTCCCGCCGCACGGGCACCTGCCGGACTTCCTCAACCCCGTCCCGGACGAGCCGGTCGCCGACCTGGCGACCGAACTGGCCGCCGTCCGGGCCACCGGCCCCGAGCTGCTCCGGCACGACCTGGACTGCCTGCGCGCCGACCGGAACGGGCGGGCCGGCGCCCGGCTGCGCGTGCTGGAACGCGCGCCGGAGCAGGCGCTGCGGCGGATCACCGCCGAGGTCGAGGCGTTCTGGCAGCTCGCCCTGGCCCCGTACTGGTCGCGGATCCGCGCGGTGCTGGAGGCGGACGTCCTGCGGCGGGCCCGGACGGCCGCCGAGCGGGGCAGCGCGGCGATGCTCGGCGAACTGCACGGGACGGTGCGCTGGGCGGACGGCACCCTGCACCTGTCCGAGCGGCACTGCGCCGTCACCCGGATCGCGACCGGCGCCGGCCTGCTGCTGGTGCCCTCGGTGTTCGCCTGGCCCCGGCTGCTGACCCGCACCGTCGCCCCCGACCCGCCGCAACTCTGCTACCCCGCGCTGGCCGCCGCGACCGTCTGGGAGCACCGCCCCGGCCCGCGCGCCGAGGCGCTCGCACCGGTGCTCGGCCGCACCCGCACCCTGCTGCTGGCCGAGCTCGACGTCCCCGCCTCCACCACCGAACTCGCCGCCCGCTGCGGCCTGTCCGCCCCGGCGGTCTCCCAGCACCTCACCGCGCTGCGCACCGCCGGCCTGGTCTCCTCGCACCGGGCCGGGCGCTGCGTGCTGTACGCCCGGACGGCGGTCGCGGACGGCTGGCTGGGCTCCCTGCCCTGAGCGCTAACTCCCCTCGTACGCGCGGAGGGTGAGCAGGGCGGACAGGGTGACGCCCGGGCGGGCCTCGTTCTCGGTGGCGGCGGACCAGCGGGCCCAGTTGATCGGCCAGCCGCCGTCCGGGAGTCGGCGGGCGGCGAGGTGGTCGAGGCCGCGCTCGACCTCCGCGTCGGTGAACCAGGCGCGGGCCAGGCTGTCCGGGCGGGGCGCGTAGTCGTGCGGGAGGTGGAACTCGCCGGGCGCGTAGCCGGGGGCGAGGCGGACCTGCTCGGGGCGCTCCGGGTCGAGCAGCACCAGCTGCTGGTCGCGCACCAACTCGCCGATCCGGACGGCCTGTTCGGCGGCCCAGCCGCGGTCGGGCACGGCGTCCAGGAAGCCGACGGCGGTGATCACCTCGTACGGGTGGGTCACCTCGATCGCCTCGATCGCGCGGCGGCAGAACGCCTCCGCGCCGGTCAGCCAGGGGTGCTGCAGTCCGGCCCGGAGCAGCGGGGCGGCGATCTGGCCGGTGGAGAGCAGTTCGGCGGGCGGGTCGTCGGCGATCGGCAGGAAGGGCGGGTGCGGGTAGCGGCGCAGGCTGGGCAGGACGGCCGGGACGCCGCCGTCCCCGGTGGTCAACGCGGCTGCCCAGTCGCAGAGTTCGGTGCCGCGCGGGCCGTTCAGGGCGCCGGCCTCGGCGAGGATCCGGGCGGCGGCACCGGCCGCGAGGGGCTGGGCGGCGGGGCCCCGGACGTCCGGCTCCAGGCCGTAGGCCCAGCCGCCGTCCGGGGTGCGGTAAGCGTCCAGGGCGGCCAGGACGCCCGCCGGGTCGGGGGCGGGGCCGAAGAGGTGGGCGAAGCGCCGCTGTTCGAGGACCCGGCCCGCCGTCCACAGGTAGTCGGCTGCCCGCTCGATCGTGCTGTCGTCGATGCGTGCCATGGCCCGACCGTACGGGCCGGGAAGAACTTTCGCGAGGACCGATGAGTTTCGCCCGGGCGGTCCGTCTTCTCCTGTGACAGCATCGCGCAGCACCCGCGGGGCGCGTGGAACGAACGGAGTCGCCAGATGAGCACCGAGCAGAAGGCCACGGGACCGGCCAGCTACTTCCCCTCGATCGAGAAGAAGTACGGCCGCCCGATCGCCGAGTGGCAGCAGCTGATCACCGACTCGCCGCTCACCCGGCACATGGAGCTGGTGGGCTGGCTGAAGTCCGAGCACGGGCTGGGGCACGGCCACGCCAACGCGCTGGTCGCGTACCACCTCGCCACCGCCAAGTGACCGCCGACATCCAGCAGGGAGTGGGAATGACCGAGTACGTGACCTCCGCCGACGGCACCCGCATCGCCTACCAGGTGGCGGGTGGCGCCGGACCGGCCGTGGTGATCGTGGACGGCGCGATGTGCCACCGCGCGTTCGGCCCCTCCGGCGGGCTGGCCGACGAACTCGCCGGGGCGCACCGGGTGTTCAGCTACGACCGGCGCGGGCGCGGCGGGAGCGGCACGGGCGGGCCGTACGCCGTGCAGCGGGAGGTGGAGGACCTGGCGGCGGTGGTCGCGGCGGCGGGCGGCCGGGCGACGCTGCTCGGCCTGTCCTCCGGCGCGGCGCTGGCGCTGCGGGCGGCGGGCGCGGACATCGGGGTGGAGCGGGTGGTGGCGTACGAGCCGCCGTTCAGCACCGACGACGAGCAGCGGGCCCGGTTCGCGGAGTACCGGGCGGGCGTCGAACGGGACGTCCTGGCCGGCGAGCCGGGCGAGGCGGTGGCCCGGTTCATGGCCTTCGTCGGCTCCCCCGCACCGGTGGTCGCGCAGCTGCGCGAGTCGCCGGCGTGGCCGGCCTTCCTGGCGGTGGCGCCGACCCTGGTCAACGACGCCGAGGTGCTGGACGGCGCGGAGGGCGCGCCGGTGCCGACCGCCCTGCTGGCCGGACTGCCGGTGCCGGTGCTGGTGGCCGACGGCGAGCTGAGCCCGGCCCTGCTGCGCGACGCGGCCGCCGCGACGGCCGCCGCCGCGGGCGCGGAGCACCGCACCCTGGCGGGGCAGACCCACGAGGTCGCGCCGGACGTGCTGGGGCCGGTGGTGGCCGGGTTCGTCGCCCGGGGCTGAACGGCCCGGGGCTGAGCGGCCCGGGGCTGAGTGGCCCGAGGCTGAGCGGCCCGGGGCTGACGGTGCGAGCATCCGGGCGAGCGGGCCAGCAGGCAAGCGGGTGGGCGTCAGGGTGCGTCGACCAGGCGGCGCAGCAGACGGCTGAGTTCGTCTCCGTCGAGGGCGGGCGAGCCGTGGGCGGCGGGGGCGAAGAAGGCCCGGTCGACGGCCTCGACCGCCGGGATGGCGGCGCGGGCGAGGGCGACGCCGCGCGAGGTGATGCGCAGGCGGCGGGCTCGGGTGTCGTCCGGGTCGGTGGTGCGGTCGAGCAGGCCCTTGGCCTCCAGCTTCCGGACCACCTGGGAGGTGGTCCGGACGTCGGTGCCCGCCTGGGCGGAGAGCTCCTGCTGGTTGGGGGTCTCGCCCCGCTCGTTGAGCCACCAGGCGCAGGAGAGCAGCACGAACTGCGGGTGCGTCAGGTCGTGCGGGGCCAGGGCGGCGGCGACCTCGCGCTGCCAGCGCAGGGTGGTGTGCCACAGCCAGAAGCCGGGGCTGTTCGCCGGGCCCTCGACCAGTCCGTCCATGCCGCTCTCTCCTTCGTCCTTCTGCTGCGTGCGCTTCGTCGTTCCGGCCGGGCGGCCGTGGTCAGGCGGTCCGTTCGGCGCGGGCGAGCAGGGCGGCCATCGCCTCCGGGAAGTCCTCGGTGATCATCGGGCCGAGCTCGGGGCCGAGCCGCCCGGCGTCCGGGCCGGTGATCTCCAGGCGGTGGACCACCCGGGTGCCGCCGCCGGGGAGGGCGGTGAGGGTGTGCGAGAAGTCCAGCACGGCACCGCCGAACTCGGTGCGGTCGGCGTAGGCGCGGCCGGGCTCGATCCGGGTGATGACGGAGACGATCGGGTCCTGCCCGACCGGGGTCATCGTGACCGTGCCGCCGACCTCGAACGGGCCGTCCAGGGCGACGGCCTCCATCGAGGTGTCCCAGTCCGTCCAGTTGTCCAGGTCGCCGAGCACGGCCCAGACGGCGTGCGGGGCGGCGGTGGTCTCGGCGGTGTACTCGTGCTGCCACATGGCGGTTCCCCTCGTTCGGCGTGCTGCCGACTCGTCTCCCGAATTCATCTACGCGGAGATTATCCCTGCAGGGATCATCTCCGCAAGGGAGCGGCGCGCACGGCGGGCAGCGGCCCGGAAAGGCACTGCACCGGTTTCCCCCGCCCTGCTACGGTCGGGACGAATCCGCCCCGCCCGAACCGTTGCGACCGAGGAGAACCGACTCCGATGCATGATGCCCGCGTCCTGATCGACCTGGGGGACGAAGCCGTCCGGCTCCTGGCACGTCGTGGCTACCAGCTCGACCTGTCCGCGCTGGAGGCGCTGCAGTCCCGCCGCAACAGCGGCATCCAGGCCGGTGACGAGCTGCGGGCCCGCTCGAAGCAGGTGGCCCAGGAGGTGCAGCGCACCGCCAAGCAGGGCGGGGACGTCGGCGAACTGAAGGAGACCGCCCGGGCGCTCAAGGAGCAGGTCCAGCAGAACGAGGCGGAGCTGGAGCAGGTCCAGCAGGAGCTCACCGACCTGCTGCTGACCATCCCCAACCTGCCCGACGACGAGGCCCCCGACGGCTTCTCCGACGCGGACGCCCGCGAGCTGCGCCGGGTCGGCGAGCCGCCGCGCTTCGACTTCGCCCCCAAGGACCACGTCGACCTCGGCGAGGCCATGGGCATCCTGGACTTCGGCCGGGCCGCCAAGCTCTCCGGTTCGCGCTTCAGCGTGCTGCGCGGCGCCGGTGCCGCCCTGGAGCGGGCCATCTCGTCCCTGCTGCTGGACGTGCACACCCGCCGGCACGGGTACGTCGAGCACGCCGTGCCGTACCTGGTGAACCGGCGCACCATGACCGGCACCGGCCAGCTGCCGAAGTTCGAGGAGGACCTGTTCAAGACCGGCGTCGCCGACCGGGACCTGTTCCTGATCCCGACCGCCGAGGTCCCGCTGACCAACCTGTACGCGGACGAGATCGTCCCGCCGGCCGAGCTGCCGCTGGCGCTCACCGCCTACACCCCGTGCTTCCGCTCGGAGGCCGGCTCCTACGGGCGGGACACCCGCGGGCTGATCCGGATGCACCAGTTCTCAAAGGTCGAGATGGTGCGGATCTGCGCCGCCGAGCAGGCCCGGGAGCAGATGCAGCTGATGGTCTCGCACGCCGAAGCCTGCCTGCAGGAGCTCGAACTCGCCTACCGCGTCGTCGCGCTGGCGGCCGGCGACACCGGCTTCTCCGCGCAGCTGACGTACGACCTGGAGGTGTGGCTGCCCGGGCAGGAGACCTACCGGGAGATCTCCTCGGTGTCGGACTTCGGCACCTTCCAGGGCCGCCGGGCCGGCATCCGCACCCGGGACGAGAAGGGCAAGCCGACCCCGGCCGCCACCGTCAACGGCTCGGGCCTGCCGCTGGCCCGCACCATCGCGGCGGTGCTGGAGCAGCACCAGCAGGCGGACGGCTCGGTGCTGCTGCCCAAGGCCCTGCACCCCTACCTGGGCTTCGCCCGGATCGGCGCGGACGGCACGCCCGCCGCGGAGTAGCGGAACGGGCGACCGGGCCGGGAGCGCCGGCGGCGCTCCCGGCCCGTGACGTTCACCCCCCGGCGGGAATCCGGGCGGTCACCCGCCAGCCCGGCCCGTCCGGACCGGCCGTCAGTTCGCCGCCGAGCGCGGCGATCCGCCCGCGCAGCGCGTCGAGGCCGGTGCCGCCGCCCGGGCGCGGGTGCGGGTGGGCGGGGCCGCCGTCGGTGACGGTGGCGGTGAGGCCGGTGCCGGGGGCGTGGGCGAGCACCACGGCGACCCGCCGGGCGGCGGGGGCGTGCCGGCGGACGTTGGTGAGCGCCTCCAGCACCGCCCGGTAGCCGGCGTCCTCGACGGCGGGCGGCAGCGCGGGCAGTCCGGCCAGGCCGTGCAGTTCCGGCGGGGTCGGGAAGTGGCCCAGCAGTTCCGGGAGTTCGGCCAGGGCGTGGTGGCGGGGCGCGGCGCCGCCGGGGTCCCGCAGGGCGTCCAGGGTGTGGTCCATCGAGGCCAGGGCGCGCTGCCCGGCGGCCTCCAGCCGGGCCAGCAGCCGGGCGTTCTCGGCCGGGTCGTAGCCGCCGCCGAACCGCGCGGCCTGCACCTCCAGCAGGATGCCGGTCAGCTCGTGGGCGACGTAGTCGTGCAGGTCCCGGGCGACGGCCAGCCGCTGTTCGCGGCGGGCGTCGTCGACCGCGCGGGTCCGGCGCTCGTCCTGCCGCCGCAGGTACAGGCCGGTGCCGACGGCGGCGGCGACCGGGGCGGCGGCGAGGAACACCCCGGCGACCGAGGCGTCCAGCGGGGCCGGCTGCCGGAGCGCGAACCGCAGCGGCAGCACCAGGGCCGCGCCCGCCCCCAGCCCGCCGCCCCACCAGGCCCGGCGGCCCGGCAGGGCGCGGACCGCGCGGACGGTGAGCGCCAGCAGCGCCGCGTACTCGACCGGCATCCAGAGCAGGGTCAGCCCGTTCCGGCCGACGTACGCCAGGTCGACGGCGAGCGACAGTCCGGCGGCGCCGAACACCGCCCGCGGGCGGCCCGGGACGGCGAGGGCGAGCACGGCGGCGGCGGTCAGCGCCGGGATCCAGGCCGGCCACGGTCCGAACGGTGCGGGCGCGAGCAGCAGCAGCACGGCGACGGCGAGCAGCGCCCGGCGGGTGGTCACGGCAGGTCCGTCAGGTAGCCCAGTTCGAAGGCCCGCATCGCCACGCCGACCCGGTTGCGGACGCCCAGCTTGCGCTGCACGTGCGCGACGTGCGTCTTCACCGTGCCCGCCGAGATGAACAGCGCGGCCGCGATGTCGGCGTTGGTGCGGCCCCCGGCGACCTCCCGGACGATCTCGATCTCGCGCGGGGTGAGCGGCTCCGGCAGCGGTTCGGCGTCCGGGCGGCGGCCGGTGACGTGGCGCAGCAGCCGGACCGTCACGGACGGGCTGATCAGGCTGTCCCCCGCCACCGCGGCGCGCACCGCCTCGACCAGCAGGGCCGGCCCGGAGCGCTTGAGCAGGAAGCCGGACGCGCCGCCGCGCAGCGCCGGGTACACGTACTCGTCCAGGTCGAAGGTGGTCACCACGACCACCCTGACCTGCGGGTCGGCGCCCGGCCCGCACAGCTGCCGGACCACCTCCAGGCCGTCCATCCGGGGCATCCGGACGTCGACCAGGGCGACGTCGGGGCGCAGCGCCCGGGCGGCCTCGACGGTGGCGACGCCGTCGCCCGCCTCGCCGACCACTTCCAGGTCGGGCTGGGTCTCCAGGATCCGCCGCAGGCCCCGCCGCACCATCTCCTGGTCGTCGGCGATCAGCACCCGGATGGTCACCCGGCGGATTCTGCCACAGGGATGCGGCGCGCCGGGCGGGGTAGCTGACAGGGCGTTAACGTCGACGGATGGGAGAGGCGGCGAGGGTGGAGCAGCCGGCGAGGACGGTGTGGCTGGCGCGGGCGGCGATCGGTTGCGGGCTGGCGGCGGTGCTGCTGCTGGCGGCGGGGGCCGGCCTGCGCGGGGCGCTGGTGGTGGCGGTCGGGGTGGCCGCGCTGGCGCTGATGGCGGTCGGCGGGTGGTGGGCGCTGTCGCGGCGCGGGCCGCTGCGCTGGCTGGGGGCGCTGCTGGCGGTGGCGGCCCCGGCGGGCGCGGTGGTGCTGTACGTCGGCGGCGGGACGTGGCCGTGGGTGCTGGGCGCGGTGGCGCTGTGGGCGGCCGGGCTGTGGCTGGGCCGGCTGGCGCTGCGCTCGGCGCAGCGGACCAGGCGGGTCCCGGAGCGGGAGGTCGATCCGCCGCGCAAGGCCGTCCTGATCATGAACCCGAAGTCCGGCGGCGGGAAGGTCGAGGAGTTCCGGCTGGCGGAGCGGGCCCGGGAGCTCGGCGCGGAGGTCGTGCTGCTGGACCCGGACGCCCACCAGGACGTGGCGGAACTGGCCGAGCGGGCCGTGGCGGACGGCGCGGACCTGCTGGGCGTGGCGGGCGGCGACGGCACCCAGGCGCTGGTCGCCCAGGTCGCGGCCCGGCACGGGCTGCCGTTCCTGGTGGTCTCGGCGGGCACCCGCAACCACTTCGCGCTCGACCTCGGCCTGGACCGCGACGACCCGGCCCGCTGCCTGGACGCGCTGACCGACGGCGTGGAACTGCGGGTCGACCTGGGCGAGGTCGCGGGCCGGGCCTTCGTCAACAACGTGTCGTTCGGCACCTACGCGGAGATCGTCCAGAACCCCGAGTACCGGGACGCCAAGACCGCCACCATCCTGGCCATGCTGCCCGACCTGCTGGTCGGCTACGCGGGCGCGCGGTTGAGCGCCGAGGCGGGCGGCGAACGGCTGGAGCACCCGCAGGCCGTCCTGGTCAGCAACAACCCGTACGACGCGGGTGACCTGCTCGACCCCGGGCGGCGCTCCCGGATGGACCGCGGGTGCCTGGGCGTGCTGGGCGTGCGGGTGGACGGCGCGGCGCAGGCCGCGGACCTGGCGCTGCGTGGTACGAGTGCGGAGGCGGTGACGGTGCTGGTCGGCCGCGAGGTGCTGGTCACGGCGGACGTGGCGAGCATCCCGGTCGCGGTGGACGGCGAGGCCCTGGAGCTCGACGTGCCGGTGCGCTGCGTCATCCGGCCCGGCGCGCTGCGGGTGCGGGTCCCGCGCGACCGGCCGGGCACGGTGGCCCCGGCCCCGAACCTGAAATGGAGTCGCCTGGCGCACCTCGCGTCGGGCCGGACGGAGACGAACGGCGGTGCGCGGTGAGGACGTTGACGCGGTGGGTGCTGGCTGGACAGCGCGTGGTCGCGGACCTGTCGGCGGTGGACGAGGCGGTGTACGTCGCGGTGGCCGCGACCCCGACGCCGACCCTGGACCTGCGGCTGCGGCAGCTCTCCACCACCGCGAACCACTCGAAGATCTCGATCGCGGTGGCCTGCGGGCTGGCCCTCGTCCCGGGACGCCCGCGGCGGGCCGCGCTGGTCGGGCTGGCCTCGGTGGCGACGGCCTCGGCGGCGGCGAACCTGCTCGGCAAGTCGCTGGCCCGGCGCCAGCGGCCGGACCGGGTCGCGGGCAAGGTGCCCGAGGCCCGGCACGTGCCGATGCCGGAGTCGGCGTCCTTCCCCTCCGGGCACACCGCGTCCGCCTTCGCCTTCGCCACCGGGGTCGCCTCCCGGCTGCCGTGGGCCGCGGCACCGCTCGGCCTGCTGGCCGCCTCGGTCGGCTACTCCCGGGTCCACACCGGCGTCCACTACCCGGGCGACGTGGTCGCGGGGGCGCTGCTGGGGACGGTCGCGGGGAGCGTGGTCGCGGGCATCGACGAGTGGTGGCCGGGCGGCTGAGACCGGCGGACGCGCGTTCGGGGGCCGGCAAGAACGGCGAGAAGCGAAATCAGGGGCCCGGGGAACGGCGGGGCCGTGCTGCTGACGGCCGGAGCCCGTCGAAGTGTTCGTGCTGCTGCGTGCCGTAAACAGAACCATGAGCAGATGCGCGCTCCGGCAGTGAACCGTCAGCAGACCGGGCCCCGCCGTTCCCCGGGCCCCTGGTGGTGGTCGCTCTCCGTCACTTGAGGTCGGCGGCCAGGGCCGTCAGGGTCTCGCCGAGGGGGCGGTCGAGGCGGACGGCGGCCAGGTCGTCGGCGCGGGTGGTGCCGCGGGTGACGATGGCGACCGGCTTGCCGGTCTTCGCGGCGTGCCGGACGAAGCGCAGGCCGGACAGCACGGCGAGCGAGGAGCCGAGGACGAGCAGGGCCCGGCCCTCGTCCACCAGGCGGTAGCACTGCTCGACCCGGTCCTTGGGGACGTTCTCGCCGAAGAACACCACGTCGGGCTTGAGGACGCCGCCGCAGGCGGTGCAGGAGGCGACCACGAACGAGGCGACCAGGGCGTCCGGGAGTTCGACGTCGCCGTCCGGGTTGATCCGCGAACCGGCGTCCCGGAAGGACGGGTTGAGGGCGGCGAGGCGTTCGTCGAGGGCGCTGCGGGGGGTGACGGCGGCGCAGTCCAGGCAGATCACCCGGTCGAGGCCGCCGTGCAGTTCGACGGCGTCGGCGGTGCCGGCGGCCCGGTGCAGGCCGTCCACGTTCTGGGTGATCACGGCGCTGATCCGGCCCGCGTCGCGCAGCCGGGCCACCGCGAGGTGCCCGGCGTTCGGGCGGGCCCGGGAGATCACCGACCGGCCGGCGTGGCTGCGCGCCCAGTAGCGGCGGCGGGCCGCCTCGCCCGCGACGAACTCCTGGTACGTCATCGGGGCCCGGTTGCGGCGCACGCCGTCCGGCCCGCGGTAGTCCGGGATGCCGGACTCGGTGGACAGCCCGGCCCCGCTCAGCACCACCACTCCGCCGCCCGCCAGCAGCCGGCCCACCTCGGGGAGTCCGTCCTCGTGCACGCTCATGCCGTCCATTGTGGAACGCCCGGAACGCGAACGGGGCACCCGCACGGGAACCCGGCGGCCCAGGCAGTACCCCCACGCACCGCCCGGGCCGCCCCGGGTGCGGACGCTCCGGCCCCCACAGCCCGAACTTCCGCTGCCTCCTTTGTACTTCCATTCACCACCTGCGCAGAAGACGCCTACGGACCTTTCTTGGGAGCGCTTCCACGCAGCCACCGCGCGCCGGGCGGACGCCACCGCCCCGCGACCGCCCCGGCCGCCCCGGCCGCCCGCCCGGCGGCCGCCCGCACCGAGCACCCCTGCCGGACGCCCCCGGGGGCACCTCCTCCCGGGCAGCACGAATCACCAACTCACTTTGTAGAGAAGCAAGTTGACTGCTCGACCGGAAGCGGTTCGAATGGTTCCGGAACTTGTCAGACCGAGTCCTCAGCACCGCCCCGGGAGCGACACCATGCACGTCACGCTGTTCCGCCAGGTCCGCCCGTTCGGCGGCCCGGTCACCGACCTGGTCGCCGTCGACGGCGTCCTGGCGGCCGGACTCCCGCCGGGCGCCGAACCGTCCGCCGTCGTCGAGGGCGGCGGCCGGATCGCGCTGCCGACGCTGGTGGACGCGCACGTCCACCCGGACAAGACCACCTGGGGCGAACCCTGGTACAGCCGCCGTCCGGCGCACGGCCTGCCGGAGTACGTGGCCGCCGACGTCGAGCTGTACGAGCACCAGCGCGCCCCGGTCGGCGAGCGCGCCCACCGCCTGCTGGCGCACGCGGTGACCCGCGGCACCCGGGCGGTGCGCGCGCACGTGGACGTCGCCCCCGCGTACGGCCTGGCCGGGGTCACCGGCCTGCGCGAGGCCGCCGAGCGGCTGGCCGGGAAGCTGGACGTGCAGTCGGTGGCGTTCCCGCAGCACGGCGTGGTGCGCACCCCCGGCGCGGCCGAGCTGCTCACCGAGGCGGCCCGGACGGGCCTGGTGGACGCGGTCGGCGGCATCGACCCGGCCGGGTTCGACGGCGGCGGCCCGGACGGCCGCGAGCAGCTCGACCTGCTGTTCGGCCTGGCCGAGCGGTACGGCGTGCTGCTGGACGTGCACCTGCACGACCGCGGCCCGGCCGGGCTGGGCCCGCTGCGCGAACTGGCCGCCCGGACGGTCGCGGCCGGGCTGCAGGGCCGGGTGACCGCCAGCCACGCGTTCTGCCTGCCCGAGCTGCCCGCCGCCGCGCTCGGCGCCACCGCGGACGTGCTGGCGGCGGCCGGGATCGCGCTGACCACCGTCGCCCCGTCCGCGCACCAGGTGCTGCCGTTCCGCGAGCTGCGCGCCCGCGGCGTGCGGGTCGGCCTCGGCTCGGACGGCGTCCGGGACTCCTGGAGCCCGTACGGCAACGCCGACATGCTGCACCGGGCCCACCTGCTCGGCTGGACCACCGACGCCCGCACCGACGCCGAACTGACCGACTGCCTGGAGCTGGCCGCGCACGGCGGCGCCGAGCTGCTCGGCCTGCCGAGGGCCGCCCTGGTGCCCGGCGCGCCCGCCGACTTCCAACTGGTGGACGGCGAGTGCGTGCCGCAGGTGGTGGTGGACCTGCCGCCGCGCGAGCTGGTGGTGAAGGCCGGCCGGGTGGTCGCCGAGCACGGGAGGCTGCTGGACTGAGACGCGCCGCAGCGGCGGTGGCCGCCCTCCGCCGGGGCCGGCCGCCGCCGTCCGCGCGCCCGCTCAGTCGCGTTCGACGTCGACCTCGGTCAGCCGGGCGAACCGCTCCGGGTCGGTGCGCCGGATCCGCCGGGCGACCTGCCAGCCGACCGCCGCGACCACCGGCAGCGGCACCAGCAGCAGCCAGTTCACCAGGCCGGTGCGCCCGGTCAGCAGGTCGAAGTTGAACAGCGCGAGCACGGCCAGGACGGCCAGTCCGGCGGCGGCCAGCAGCGGCGCCCAGACCACCCGGAAGGCCGACATGCCGCGCCGGTCCGCGCGGAAGAACGCGAACACCGCGACCGCCGCCAGCGCCTGCATCACCATGATGCCGAGCACGCCGACGCTGTTGGACCAGAGCAGCACCACCAGGTACGGGTCGACCGCGAGCACCGCGCCCAGGCCGATCACCAGCGCGTTGAACGCCGACTGCACCAGCACCGCCCGGCCGGGCGACCCCGTCCGCGGCGACACCCGGCCGAGCCCGCGCGGCAGCAGGCCCTCCCGGCCCAGCGCGTACAGGTAGCGGGCGGCGGCGTTGTGGAAGGCCAGCGCGGAGGCGAACGCCGACACGATGATCAGCACGTGCATGGTGTCCGACAGCCACAGCCCGACGAACCGCTCGGCGGCCCGGAAGGTCAGGTCGGGGCCGCCGTCGGCGCGGGCCTGCGCGACCGCCTCGTCGGTGCCGTAGGCACCCATCACGATCCAGGTGCCCAGGGCGTAGAACACCGCCAGGAAGCCGATCGCGACGAAGGTGGCGCGCGGCACGCTGCGGGCCGGGTCGCGGGCCTCCTCGGCGTAGATCGCGGTCGCCTCGAAGCCGGTGAACGCGCCGATGACCAGCACGAACATGCCCGCCACCCCGGCCTGGGTGAGCAGCGAGGGGTCGAAGGAGACCGGGTCGAGCGCGGCCGTCCCCCGGTCGGCCAGCACCCCGCCCTCCATCAGCAGCAGCGACAGCACCTCCAGCACCAGCGCCACGCCGAGCACCTTCGCCGACAGCGTGACCTTCAGCCAGCCGAGCACGCCGACCACGACCACGCACGACCCGGACAGCAGCCACCAGGGCACGTGCGCGCCGGTGCGCTGCTCGATGTGGTCGGCCGCGAAGTAGCCGAACGCGGCCGCCACGCCGGGAGTGATCAGGTTGTAGCTGACCACCGCCACGTAGGCGGTGACCACGCCGAGGGTCCGCCCCAGCCCGCGCGCCACGTACGCGTAGAACGCGCCGGCGTTGCGCACGTACCGGCTCATCGCGGTGAACCCGGCGGCGAACAGCACCAGCAGCGCGCCCGAGATCAGGTACGCGGCCGGGGCGGAGGCCCCGCCGACGCCGATCGCGAACGGGGCGATCCCGGCCAGCACGGTCAGCGGCGCGGCCGCGGCGACCACGAAGAACACCAGGTCGGTGGTGCCGATCAGGCCCTTGGCCAGCCGGCCCGGGGCGGCGGACGGGTCGGGCGGTCCGGCCGGGGCGGCGGCCCGGTCCGCGGAGGGGGTGAGGGTCACGGTGGGGGGTCCTTCCGGGGGTGCTGCGGATGTGCGTGGGGGAACTTCGCTACTGCGCAAGGCCGTTGACGCGGTCCAGCACGGTGCGGCCGCGGTGCAGCACCAGCAGCCGCTCGGGGTGCGCGGCGACGGCTTCGGGCACCGAGTGCGCGGCGACGGCGACCAGGTTCGCGGGCCGCCCGACGGCGATCCCGTACTCCTCGACGCCGAGCGCCCGGGCGGCGTGACCGGTGGCCAACTCGGCTGCCAGCAGCAGTTCCTGATCGGTCATCAGCTCGCCCTGCAGCCCGATGACCGTGGTCCGCTCCAGCATGTCGCCGGTGCCGTACGGCCACCACGCGTCGCGGATGTTGTCGGAGCCCGCGAACACCAGCACGCCCAGCTCGTGCAGCAGCTTCACCGGCGGCATCGTCCGGGCCGGGCCGTTGGTCAGCACGGCCACTCCGGCCGAGGCCAACGCCGAGGCGGTGCGGGTGAGTTCGGTCCCGGCCAGCTGTCCGAGGCAGTACGCGTGGCTGACCGCGACCTTCCCGCCCAGGCCCAGCGCGGCGGTCCGCTCGGCGATCGCCCGCAGCTGCACCGCGCCGACCTCGCCGCCGTCGTGCAGGTGGACGTCGATGCCCGCGCCGTGCCGCTCGGCCAGGCCGAAGATGACGTCCAGCTGGCCGTCCACGTCGTCGTCGAAGCCGAACGGGTCCAGTCCGCCGATCAGTTCGGCGCCCTCGCGCAGCGCCGCGTCCAGCAGGTCGGCCACCCCGGGCTCGGCGACCACGCCGCTCTGCGGGAACGCCACCAGCTGCACGTCGATCAGTTCCCGGACCCGCTCGCGCGCCTCCAGCACCGCGTGCAGGTGGTCCAGCCCGGTGTCCGGGTCGACGTCCACGTGCGAGCGGACGAAGCCGGTGCCCAGCGCGGCCATCCGGCGGGCCAGCGCCTCCGCCCGGTCGGCCACCGGGGTGTGCGCGGCGACCTCGCGGCGCAGCGTGCGCTCGGAGGCGATCTGCTCGCGCAGCCCGCCGGTGGCGCGGTGCGGCTGCCAGGGCGCGCCGAGGAAGGTCTTGTCGAGGTGGGCGTGCCCGTCGACCAGCGCGGGCAGCAGCAGCGCCCCGTCCAGCACGGCCCGGCCGGGACCCGGTTCGGGGCGCTCGCGGCCGGCCGGGGCGGGGGCGATCCGCGCGATCCGGCCGTCGGCGATCCGCAGGTCGGCCCGGGAGCCGTCCGGGAGGGTGGCGTCCAGCAGGAGGTGCGGGCCTGGCGGGAGGGCGGTCACGGGCGGGCTCCGGTGCTCGTGGGGGCGGGTGAGCCGCCAAGGTATCTGGTATACCGAATACCAGACAAGGGGACGGCCCGCATCGATCTGGAATGATCTGATCTACTGCCCGCGCCTCCGCCCGCTGCCGCCTGGAGCCACCCGATGACCGACACCCTCGGCGACGCCCACCAGTCGCTGGCGGACCTCGTCTACGTCCAGCTGCGCGAGCGGATCATCGAGGGCGAGTACCCCGCCGGGCAGCGCCTGGTCGAGCGCGAACTCGCCGACGGCATGGGCGTCTCCCGGATCCCGGTCCGGGAGGCCATGCAGCGCCTCGAACGCGAGGGCTTCCTCACCGTCCAGGCCCGCCGCGGCGCCGTCGTCGCCGACTTCGGCCCCGAGGAGGCCGAGCACTTCTTCGCGGTCCGCGAGTCCCTGGAGGCGCTCGCCGCCAGCCTCGCCGCCCGGAACGCCACCCCCGCCGGCGTCCGCGGCCTCGAACGCGTCCTGGCCCGCACCCGCAGGGCCGCCGAGGCCGGTCGGCTGCGCGAGACCGTCAGCCTGAACGCCGACTTCCACCGCGAGATCGTCGAACTCTCCGGCAACCCGCTGCTGCGCGACATGATGGCCCCGCTCGACGGCCGCCTGCGCCGGCTGTTCCGGCTCACCTCCGACGACGAGACCAGCCTCCCGATGTGCACCGAGCACCAGCAGCTGCTCGACGCCATCCGGGCCCGCGACCCGGAGACCGCCGCCGCCCTCGCCCGCCACCACGTCGCCGGCACCCGCGCCTTCGCCCGGCAGGCCCTCGGCGGGTAGCCCCCGGGGCCCGCGACGCCCACCCGAACTGCGCGAATGGCCGCGTAGTCCCCACCTCGGCACACCCCCTCCTCATATGATCGGAGCGACATGCGTCATCCTTGGTGGTGAGTAGCACTGCCCATGACACCAGCAGGAGGAAGCTCGTGGACGACGTTCTGCGGCGCGCCGCGCTGTTCGCGGCACTCGACGACGACCAGGCTGCCGAGCTCCGCGCTTCCATGACCGAGGTGACGCTCGCCCGCGGTGAGTCGCTGTTCCACGAGGGCGACCCGGGCGACCGGCTCTACGTCGTGGTCGAGGGCAAGGTCAAGCTGCACCGGGCCTCCCCCGACGGCCGCGAGAACATGCTCGCCGTGCTCGGCCCCTCCGAGATGATCGGCGAACTCTCCCTCTTCGACCCGGGCCCGCGCACCGCCACCGCCACCGCCCTCACCGAGGTCAAGCTCCTCGGCCTCGGCCACGGCGACCTGCTCCCGCTGCTGCACGCCCGCCCCGAGGTCTCGATCGCCCTGCTGCGGGCCATCGCCCGCCGCCTGCGCCGCACCAACGACGTGATGTCCGACCTGGTCTTCTCCGACGTGCCCGGCCGCGTCGCCAAGGCCCTGCTCGACCTCTCCCGCCGCTTCGGCGTCCCCTCCGACGAGGGCATCCACGTCGCCCACGACCTCACCCAGGAGGAGCTCGCCCAGCTGGTCGGCGCCTCCCGCGAGACGGTCAACAAGGCCCTCGCCGACTTCGCCGGCCGCGGCTGGCTCAAGCTGGAGGCCCGCGCGGTCGTCCTGCTCGACGTCGAACGGCTCTCCCGCCGCTCCCGCTAGCGCGGAGCCGCGGGGCGCGGGGCGCGGGCAACCGCGCGCACGAGCACGAACGCACCGCGAGGTCGCGAGGAACGGCGAACCACTGCCGTCGTCGCGGCCTCGTCGGCGTTCCGCCCCCGCTGCGCGCGGTTCCCCGCGCCCCGGTCTCACGCCTCCGGGATCAGGCCCCGGTCGGCCAGGTACGTGAGCTGGGCCCGGACCGAGAGCTCCGCCGCGGGCCACAGCGCCGGGTCGACGTCCGCGTAGACCCGGGCGACCACCTCGGCGGCGGTGCGGCAGCCGGCCTCGACCGCCGTCTCGACCTGGGCGAGCCGGGCCGCGCGGTGGGCCAGGTAGTAGTCGACGGCGCCGAGCGCGTCCGCCAGGACGGGCCCGTGGCCGGGCAGGACGGTGCGCACGCCGTGCTCGGCGGCCATCGCGTGCAGCCGGCGCAGCGAGTCGAGGTAGTCGCCCAGGCGGCCGTCGGGGTGGGCGACCATCGTGGTGCCGCGGCCCAGGACGGTGTCGCCGGTGAGGATCGCGCCGTCCGCGGGCAGGTGGAAGGTCAGCGAGTCGGAGGTGTGCCCGGGGGTGGCGACCACCCGCAGGTCGAGGCCGCCGACGTCCAGGCGCTGCCCGCCGTGCAGGCCCTCCTCGCCGAGCCGCAGCGCCGGGTCGAGGGCGCGGACGGGGGTGCCGGTGAGTTCGGCGAACCGGGCGGCGCCCTCGGCGTGGTCGGCGTGGCCGTGGGTGAGCAGGGTGAGGGCGATCCGCTTGCCCTGCCGTTCGGCGGTGTCGACGATCCGGCGCAGGTGGGCCTCGTCGAGCGGGCCGGGGTCGACCACGGCGGCGAGGTCGGAGCCGGGTTCGGAGAGCAGCCAGGTGTTGGTGCCGTCCAGCGTCATCGGGGACGGGTTGGGGGCGAGCAGGCACTGGGCGCGCGGGGTGGCGGCCCCGCCGACGGTGTCGGCGGGGTCGCCCGGAAGCGGGCCGCTCACGCGGTGCCCGCCGTACTGCGGCTGCCGGTCACACCGCGTCCCGTTCGGCGCGGCTGAGGCTGCGCAGCGGGAGCGGGCGGACCAGGGGGCGACCGGGCAGGTCGCGGGTCAGCAGGCGGACGGTCTCCCGGGGCGCGGCCTCGTCGCAGGCGGCGGCGCGGGGGGTGACGGTACGGGTGGGCGTGGCCGGGGTCCGGCGAGCCACGTCGTTGTGGGCCATCGGAGTCTCCTTCCGAGGTCAGGACGGTCGGTGCGGTTGTTCGGTCAACGGTACGGGCCGACGCGGGCCCGTCCCGGAACGGGTGGTCCGGCGGGGCCGGTGATCGTTCCGGGGGAAGGTTCTCACGCCGGGAACACTCCGTCGATAGTCAGCTCGTCATACCCGTTCCAGCGCACCGTCATGCGGTCCCCGGAGACCTCCGCCCGCCCCAGCACCGGCACCACCGCGCGGGCCGCCGCCGCGGCGGGCAGCCCGGCCGCGGAGCGCAGCGGCAGCAGCTCGCGCAGCACCGTAATGGTCGGCGGCAGCATCCCGAACCCGCCCGACTCGAACCCGGCCACCGCCTCGGCGGGGGTGAGCCAGGCGACCCGGTCGGCCTCCCCGACGGTGTCCGCGGCGCTCTGCCCGGTCGGCAGCGCCGCCGCGAAGAACCAGGTGTCGAAGCGCCGCTCCTCGAACTCCGGGGTGACCCAACGGGCCCAGGGCACCAGCAGGTCGCTGCGCAGCACCAGCCGGTGCTCGGTCAGGAACTCGGCCAGCGACACCTCGTGCCGCTCCAGCGCGCCCCGCTCGGCCGCCCAGTCCCGGGGCTCCACCAGGGTGTCCGGGTCCGGCCCGGCCAGCAGCACCCCGGCCTCCTCGAAGGTCTCCCGGACGGCCGCGCACAGCACCGCGCACGCGGTCGGCTCGTCCACCCCCAGCCGCCCGGCCCACTCGGCGGGCGACGGCCCGGCCCACGGCGGGCGCACCTCCCGGTCGCGCGGGTCCACGCCGCCGCCGGGGTAGGCGTACATGCCCCCGGCGAAGGCCATCGTGGTGCGCCGCCGCAGCAGGTACGCCTCGGGGCCGGCCGCGCCCTCGCGCAGCAGCACCACGGTGGCGGACGGCTTGGGCGGCACGGGGGTGAGCTCCCCGGCGGCCAGGGCGCGGATTCGGGCGGGCCAGGACGGCGGCATCTCCAGCATGTTCACGGATGTTAACCGCAGCCGCCGCCCGGGGACGGCCCGGCCACCGCGCGGGCGGGCGGCCCCCGCGGCACCGGCCCGCCGCCACCGCCCGGCGCGCACGCGAGGGGCCCGCCACCGCGAACGGCGACGGGCCCTGTGCGTCAGGGGGTCCGGGTCAGTCCCGGACCCGCACCGTCAACTCGACCTCGACCGGCGCGTCCAGCGGCAGCACCGCCACGCCGACGGCGCTGCGGGCGTGCACGCCCTGCTCGCCGAACACCTTGCCCAGCAGCTCGCTGGCGCCGTTGACCACGCCGGGCTGGCCGGTGAAGTCGGGGGCGGAGGCCACGAAGCCCACCACCTTGACGACCTGCTCGACCCGGTCCAGGTCGCCGAGCACCGACTTGACCGCGGCCAGCGCGTTCAGCGCGCAGACCTGCGCCAGCTCCTTGGCGTCCTCGGCGGTGACCTCGGCGCCGACCTTGCCGGTCACCGGGAGCTTCCCGCCGACGAACGGCAGCTGACCCGAGGTCAGCACGTGCGCGCCGTCGCGCACCGCGGGGACGTACGCGGCGACCGGGGCGGCGACCTCGGGCAGCGTCAGCCCGAGCTCGGCGAGCCTCTGCTCGACCTGGCCCATGCCCTACTCCTTCTCGCGCTTGAGGTACGCGACCAGCTGCTCCGGGTTCGGCCCGGGGACGACCTGGACGAGCTCCCAGCCGTCCTGGCCCCAGGTGTCGAGGATCTGCTTGGTGGCGTGCACGAGCAGCGGCACGGTGACGTATTCCCACTTGGTCATGGGGGTGACTCTAGCCGCCCGGGCCGGTGTGAGGTGGGACACAAAGCGGGCATGATTCACCGGGGTCGCCGGGGTGCTCCCGGCATCCGGTCCCCGCGCTGGTTACCCTCGCGGTGGGGGCAGCCCCGGACCGACCGCCGGGGACGGCGACGGACAGCGACGGACGGAGAGCGGGCGTGGCGGGCAGCAGCGGCACTGCGGGGCCGACCGAGCAGGCACCGCCGCGGGAACCCGACTGGGAGGGCGTCCGGCTGCACGTGGTCAGCGGGAAGGGCGGCACCGGCAAGACCACGCTGGCCGCCGCGCTGGCCCTGGCGCTGGCCGCCGACGGCCGCCGCACCCTGCTGATCGAGGTGGAGGGCCGGCAGGGCATCGCCGAGCTGTTCCAGATCGCCGCGCTGCCGTACGAG
Organism: Kitasatospora sp. NPDC004272; assembly: GCF_053603035.1. Lineage (NCBI taxonomy): Bacteria > Bacillati > Actinomycetota > Actinomycetes > Kitasatosporales > Streptomycetaceae > Kitasatospora > Kitasatospora sp. NPDC004272. The sequence goes on from NZ_JBSGET010000067.1 coordinate 21,677, forward strand.
GAGCGCCGGATCGCCACCGTGACGCCCGCCCAGCTCGGCCTGCCCGGCAAGGGCCACGGCGAGGTGCACGCGCTGGCGATCGACACCGAGCAGGCGCTGCTGGAGTACCTGGAGATGTTCTACAAGCTGGGCCGGGCCGGGAAGGCCCTGCAGAAGGTCGGCTTCGTGGACTTCGCCACCACCGTCGCCCCGGGCGTGCGCGACGTGCTGCTCACCGGCAAGGCGTGCGAGGCGGCCCGCCGCAAGGGCCCGGACGGCCGCCGCCGCTACGACGCGGTGGTGATGGACGCCCCGCCCACCGGCCGGCTGACCCGCTTCCTGAACGTCAACTCCGAGGTCGCCGGCCTGGCCCGGATAGGGCCGATCCACTCCCAGGCGCAGGCGGTGATGCGGGTGCTGCGCTCCCCGGAGACGGCGGTGCACTTCACCACCCTGCTGGAGGAGATGCCGGTGCAGGAGACCGTGGACGGCGTCGCCGACCTGCGCGAGTCCGGCCTGCCGGTGGGCGGCGTGCTGGTCAACCTGGTGCGCCCGCCGATACTGGACGCGGCGGCGGTGGCGGCGGCCGACGGCGACCACCGCGAGGAGGTGGCGCTGGCCCTCGGCGAAGCCGGCCTGGGCGGGCGCTCGCGCAAGCCGGAGACCGTCCGGGCGAACGTGGAACCGCTGCTCGACCCGCTGCTGGAACAGGCCCGGGAGCACGCCGAGCGGGTCGAGCTGGAACGCGCCCAGCGCGTCGAGATCCAGCAACTCAAGCTGCCCACCTACGAGTTGCCGCTGATCAGCGAGGGCATGGACCTGGCCGGGCTGTACCGGCTGGCGGGCGAGCTGAAACGGCAGGGAGCGGCGTGAGCACGGACGGGCTGGAACGGCAGGGAGCGGCATGACCGGGCTGGACATCGACACCCTGATCGACGACCCGGCGACCCGGATCGTGGTCTGCTGCGGCTCCGGCGGCGTCGGCAAGACCACCACCGCCGCGGCGATCGGCCTGCGCGCCGCCGAGCGCGGCCGCCGCGTGGTGGTGCTGACCATCGACCCGGCCCGCCGGCTGGCCCAGTCGATGGGCCTGAGCGAGCTGGACAACACCCCGCGGGTGGTCGGGGGCACCCGCGGCGAGGGCGAGCTCCAGGCCATGATGCTGGACATGAAGCGGACCTTCGACGAGGTCGTGCTGGCCCACGCGGAGCCCGACCGGGCCAAGGCGATCATGGAGAACCCGTTCTACCAGTCGCTCTCGGCCGGCTTCGCGGGCACCCAGGAGTACATGGCGATGGAGAAGCTCGGCCAGCTCCGCGCCGAGGACCGCTGGGACCTGATCGTGGTCGACACCCCGCCGTCCCGCTCCGCGCTGGACTTCCTGGACGCGCCCAGCCGCCTCGGGTCGTTCCTGGACGGCCGGGTGATCCGGCTGCTGACCGCCCCCGCCAAGGTCGGCGGCCGCTCCGCGATGAAGTTCCTCAACGTCGGCATGGGGCTGCTCACCGGCACCCTCGGCAAGATCTTCGGCGCCCAGCTGCTCAGCGACATCCAGACGTTCGTCTCCGCGACCGACTCGATGTTCGGCGGCTTCCGGGAGCGCGCCGACCGCACCTACCAGCTGCTCAAGGCCGAGGGCACCGCGTTCCTGGTGGTCGCCGCCCCGGAGCGGGACGCCCTGCGCGAGGCCGCCTACTTCGTCGACCGGCTCGCCGCCGACGACATGCCGCTGGCCGGCCTGGTGCTCAACCGGGTCCACACCACCGGCGCCCCGCAGCTCACCGCCGAACGCGCGCTGGCCGCGGCCGAGGCCCTGGAGGAGAACGGCACCCCGCACGCCACCGTCGAGGCCGAGACCCTGGCCGCCGGACTGCTGCGGCTGCACGCCGAACGGGTGCAGATCATGACGAGGGAGCGGCGCACCCGCAACCGCTTCGCCTCGGTCTACCCGGACGTGCCGATCGTCGAAGTGGCCGCCCTCCCCGGCGACGTCCACGACCTGGACGGCCTGCGGGCCGTCGGGGACCGGCTCGGCTCCCCCACCGACCGCCCCGACGACCCGTCCGGCACGTGATCCTGACGAGCCGTCAGACCGCCTGGGCGTAGTCCCGCAGGACCACCCCGGTCGCCAGCGACTCCTCGTACTCGGTGCGCGCGGTCTCCAGCAGCCGGCGCCAGGAGTCCACGGTCGGCCGACGGCGCAGCAGCGCCCGCCGCTCGCGCTCCGTCATCCCGCCCCAGACGCCGAACTCGACCCGGTTGTCGAGCGCGTCCGCGAGGCACTCGGTGCGCACCGGGCACCCGCTGCACACCGCCTTGGCGCGGTTCTGCGCCGCCCCCTGCACGAACAGTTCATCCGGATCGCTCGTGCGGCACGCCGCCTGCGCGCTCCAGTCGTCCACCCAGCCCATCCCGGCGCCGTCCTCTCCCGATTCGGGGCTCCCCCACGGCGGCAACGGCATATTCACCGTTGCCAGTTGAGGACGTTACGGAAGAACGGGACGACGCAACAGCCCCTGTGTGCCCAATTCGCATGACCCGATCGGACTATGGGTGTCCGGCAGCTCACTCGTTGGAGTGACCGCAGGTCGGGGGCCTTGTCGAGGCCGGAAGGGGCGCTTTCGTCACGGTGCGCGACAGCAGCCCGCTCTGCACCCGTCCGGATCACGGACATAGCGCCGCGAATCGGACAAAGCTCATCACTCACAAGAGTGATGACGATGAACAGAGCGAAGCTGTCGCAGTTCTGTGACAAGCGTAGGCGAACACCTGCCCCCCTGTACGGGATTCCGCGACGTAGGGTTCTCCCCATGGCACCTTCGCGATCCACTGGCTCCTTCATGGACAAGGCAGGGCACGGCGTCAAGTTCCTGGGCGGCTCGGTCCTGGCCGGCGTCCTGGTCGCCGGAATGGCGCTGCCCGCGGTCGGGGCCTTCGGCCTGACCGCCAAGGACACCGCGGAGTCGTTCGACAACATCCCCGACGACTTCAAGCAGCCCACCCTGTCCCAGGCGTCGATGATCTACGACGCCAAGGGCGGCCTGATCGCCAAGGTGTACGACCGCGACCGCACCATCCTCACCGCCGAGCAGATGGCCCCGGTGATGCGCCAGGCCCAGGTCGACATCGAGGACGCCCGCTTCTACGAGCACGGCGCCATCGACCTCAAGGGCGTGCTCCGCGCCGCCACCAAGAACGCCGAGTCCGGCACCACCGCGCAGGGCGCCTCCACGCTCACCCAGCAGTACGTGAAGAACGTCTTCGTCGAGCAGGCCGGCGACGACCAGGCCGCCTTCCTCGAAGCCACCAAGAAGAGCCTGGGCCGCAAGATCCAGGAGCTCAAGTACGCCATCAAGCTGGAAGAGGACCTGACCAAGGACCAGATCCTCACCAACTACCTGAACATCACCTTCTACGGCCACCAGGCGTACGGCGTCGAGGCCGCCGCCAACCGGTACTTCAGCAAGAGCGCCAAGGACCTCACCGTCCCCGAGGCCGCGATGCTGGCCGGCCTGGTCCAGAACCCCACGGCGTACGACCCGATCGCCCACCCGCAGGCCGCGCAGACCCGCCGCAACACGGTGATCAACAAGCTGCTGGAGTACAAGCACATCACCCCCGAGCAGGCCAAGGCCGCGCTCGACGCCCCGCTCGGCATCAAGTACTCCGAGCCGCAGAACGGCTGCATCACCGCGCAGAACGGCATGGGCTTCTTCTGCGACTACGTGCGCCACGTGATCAAGCAGGACCCGGCGTTCGGCGCGACCGCGGCGGACCGCCAGAAGCTCTGGGCGCAGGGCGGGTTGAAGATCAACACCACCATCGACCCGGACAAGCAGGCCGCCATGTACAACGCGGTCACCAAGAAGGTCTACGTGACCGACCCGGTGTCCGCCGCCGGCAGCATGGTCGAACCCGGCACCGGCAAGATCCTCGCCATGGCGCAGACCCGCCCGTACGGCCTGGACACCTCGAAGAACCAGACCGTGCTGAACCTCAACGTCGGCGCGTCGATGGGCGGCGGCAGCGGCTTCTCCCCCGGCTCGACCTTCAAGCCGGTCGTGGCCGCGGCCGCCCTGGAGTCCGGCATCCCGATCAGCCAGGAATTCTCCTCGCCCAACGAGATGGTCTACCCCAAGATGACCACCTGCGACGGCACCACCAGCAACCCCAAGAAGGAAGCGCTGACCAACGAGTCGCCCAGCGAGGTCGGCCCGTACAGCCTCCAGGTCGCCATGCAGAAGTCGGTCAACACCTACTTCATCCAGCTCGAAGAGCAGATGGGCCTCTGCCCGGTCAAGCAGATGACCGACAAGCTCGGCCTGAGCACCCTGGCCAACGGCACCCAGATCCAGCAGATCGCCTCGATGACGCTCGGCACCCAGGAGGTCAGCCCGCTCCAGATGGCGAGCGCCTACGCGGCCTTCGCGGCCCGCGGCCTCTACTGCTCCCCGACCGCGCTCACCGCGGTCACCGCCTCCGACGGCAAGCAGCTGAAGGTCCCCGACGCCAACTGCAACCAGGCGATGTCCCAGACCACCGCCGACGGCATCAACACCCTGCTGCTCGGCGTCACCGAGAAGGGCACCGGCTCCGCCCTCGGCCTCGACGACGGCCGCCAGATCGCCGGCAAGACCGGCACCACCGACGAGCGGTTCGCGGCCTGGTTCACCGGCTACACCCCCGACCTGGCCACCTCGGTCTGGCTCGGCGGCGTCGGCGGCAACGTCTCGATGAAGAAGATCCGCATCGGCGGCCTCTACCGCCCCGCGGTCTACGGCGCCGACGGCCCCGGCCCGATCTGGCAGCAGGCCATGAACGACGCCCTCGACGGCAGCGCCCCGGTCAGCTTCCAGCGGGTCGACATCCCGCAGCCCACCCAGTCCCCCACCCCCGGCGACAGCCCCTCCACCCCCTCCGGCGACAACGCCCAGGGCGGCAACAACGGCACGCCCAACGGCGGCAACAACGGCTGGCCGAACGGCGGCACCACCGACGGCGGCCTGGTCAACGGCGGCATCACCCTCCCGCCGGGCACCGTCGCCGGCAACACCGGCAAGCCGGGCCGCCACTGACCCCGGCCACCCGGCCATACGGCCACACGCACGGAGCCGCCCGGGCGGAGGACCTCTCCTCCGCCCGGGCGGCTCCGTCTTCGCGGTCTTCGTCTTCGCGGTCTTCGTCTTCGCGGTCTTCGTCTTCACGGTCTTCGTCTTCACGGTCTTCGCGGTCTTCACGCACCGACCGCACGGCGACCGGACGGCGCGGCGGCCGACCGGCAGGCGACCGGCGGCCGACCGGCCTCAGCCCGCCAACGCGGCTTTCACGGCGGCGGCCACCCGGCCGCCGTCCGCCTTCCCCTCCACCTGCGGACGGACCAGCTTCATCACGGCCCCCATGCCCTGCGGGCCGCTCGCCCCGGACTCGGCGACCGCGGCGGCGACGATCGACGCCAGCTCCTCGTCCGTCAGCGGCTTCGGCAGGAACCCCGCCAGCACCTCGCCCTCGGCCCGCTCCCGGGCCGCCTGCTCGACCCGGCCCGCGCCCTCGAAGGCGTCCGCCGCCTCCCGGCGCTTCTTCGCCTCCTTGCCGATCACCTGCAGCACCTCGGCGTCGGACAGCTCCTTCTTCTGCTTGCCCGCCACCTCCGCACTGGTGACCGCGGACAGCGTCAGCCGAAGGGTGGACGAGCGCAGCTCGTCCCGTGCCTTGATCGCAGCCGTGAGGTCCTCCTGCAGCTGCTCCTTGAGCGTAGTCATATCTTCTTCATATCCTTCAGCCGTGGACGATCTCAACCAGTTTTCGCAGTTTCCGCAGGTCAGCCGGGACGAGATCCGGGCGCGCAAGCTCGCTCGGATGACGGAAGCCACCGGGGTCGCAAGGCGCTCCCGGGCCGACTGGGCAGGCGAGTCAGCAGCGATCTACTGCCGGATCTCCCACGTCAACGACGAGGATCAGACCGGCGTCGAGCGCCAGGAACGAGTATGCCGTGACATCGCCGAGCGGCTGGGGCTGACCGTCCAGGACGACCACGTGTTCGTGGACAACAACCGGTCAGCCTGGAAGCGGGACCGGAAGCGGCCTGGATGGAACGCCCTGCTCGACGAGGCCCGGGAGGGCGGCGTCCGGCACATCCTGACCTACCACCCGGACCGCCTCATGCGGCAGCCCCGCGACCTCGAAGAGCTGCTCCAGATCTCGGACGATCACGACATCACCCTCCACGGCGAGGCCAACCAGCGGAACCTTGCCGACCCCGACGACCGCTTCTTCCTGCGGATCGAGGTCGCCCACGCCTGCCGGTCCAGCGATGACACGTCCCGTCGGCTCAAGACGGCGTTGATCGAACGCGCCCAGGACGGCAAGCCCCACACCGGCAAGCGCCGCTACGGGTACGACAAGAGCGGGACCACGATCATCCCGGCCGAGGCCGAGATCGTGCGAGAGATTTACGAGCGCTACCTGAACGGCGACACGATCACCACCATCGCCCGCGATCTGAACGGCCGGAAGCTACCAACCGCGCTCGGAGGCGAGTGGAACGCCGCCAACGTGACCGTCGTACTGCGCAGCCGCCACGTGGCCGGGCTTCGCGTCTTCCGGGGCGAGGTCATCGGTGCCGGAGAGTGGCCCGCGATCATCAAGCGCGGGCTGTGGGACGAGGTGCAGGAGCGCCGGACGCTGCGCGCTCCAGCCGGGCACGGAAAGCAGGCTCCCAAGCGCTACTACCTTCTGCGGGGCATCGTCACCTGCAAGAAGTGCAGCACCCACATGAAGGGCAGCGGGAGCAAGTACCTCTGCAACCGCGGTTCCCGCGTCGACTCCAAGCGGTGCTACCGAACCATCAGCGCAGAACCGCTGGAGAGCTTCGTCAGCGACGCCGCGATCAGGCTACTCACCAAGCTGGACGTGACTGGGCGGGACACGGCAACCGCGATCTCCGACACGGACCGCGCGGCTCTCGATGCCGACCGTCAGGAGCTGACCGAGCTCAAGGACATGTGGGAGAAGCGCGAGCTGACCACCCGCGAGTACCGGCAGATGAAGAAGCAAGTGGACGACCGGATCAGCGCGGTGGAGCGAAAGGCCGTGGTGCGGCCGGCAGTCGAGATCCTGGAAGGGCTGGTCGGACCCAATGCCGAGGCGAGCTGGAAGGCGCTGGAGAAGACCGAGGACTTCGCCCGGATGAACGCTGTGCTGCGGTTCCTGTTCGCCGCCGTGATCATCGGAGACTCACACGACCGCAAGAACCGCCTGGACTACGGCCGCGTCGACATCGAGCCGAACCCGCTCTGAGCTTGCTCAGCCGTCCCGCCGTTCCCGCTGCCGGACAATGCCATGCTCCGGGCGATCCTCGGAAGCGCCATCGTGTCTTTCCGCGACGGTGGAGCTTCAGCAGAGGAGACCATCCGGCAGACATCTGTCTACGGCTGGCACGAGGGCCCTCCAGGGTGAGGACGGGTGCCCCAGCTGCGACTCGCGAGGCGGACCTCCGAAGACCGGCAACCGCGGCTGACCCCGCCGAACATCGGACGCTGACGGCCTCCTCTGGCAGAGTGGTCGCCACCATCAGGCAGAATTTCGTGAGGAACCTTGTGAGCGCGCTCGGTAGCTTCATCTGGTCGATTGCTGACAAGCTTCGGGGCCCCTACCGCCCCAACCAGTACGGGACAGTGATCCTCCCGTTCACCATCCTGCGGCGGCTCGACTGCGTGCTCGAACCGGATCGAGCCGCGGTACGGGAGCTGGCTGCGCGGTACGAGAACCCAATCCGGCTCAAGGTCGAGGTCAAGAAGCTCACGGGACGGCAGTTCTACAACACCTCCAACTACGGGTTCGCGAACCTGCTTGCCGACGCGGACGGGCTGGCGGACAACCTCACCGACTACATCGACCGGTTCTCCAGCGACGTGGACGTGTTCGAGTACTTCGACTTCAAGAAGGAGATCCTGGCCCTGGAGAAGGCCGGACTCCTGCGCGAGATCGTCCAGTCCTTCAGCGGCGTAGACCTTCATCCCGAAGTGGTGTCCAACTCGGACATGGGCGATGCGTTCGAGTACATCATCCGCAAGTTCAACGAGGCCGCGAACGAGACCTCCGGGGACCACTACACGCCACGCGACGCGATCCGGTTGTTGGTCGACTTGCTCTTCGCTGACAAGGATGTCGACCTCTCCGAGGGCGACATCATCCGGTCGCTGTACGACCCCACCGCAGGCACCGGCGGCATGCTCTCCCTGGCCGAGGAGCACCTGCTCGCGCACAACCCTGGAGCCAAGCTGGCCCTGTACGGCCAGGAGTACAACCCGCAGTCGTACGCCATTTGCAAGTCCGATCTGCTCGCCAAGGGCCACGACACGACGAACATCGCCTTCGGGAACACCCTCACCGAGGACGCCTTCAAGACCCGCCAGTTCGACTATTGCATGTCAAACCCGCCCTACGGAGTGGACTGGAAGCAGTACGCCAAGGCGGTACAGGAGGAGCGCACCTCAGCTGGCCCATACGGCCGCTTCGCACCGGGCCTCCCCGCGACCTCCGACGGCCAGATGCTCTTCCTGCTGCACCTGGCCCACAAGATGCGCGCCCCGGAAGACGGCGGAGGTCGAGTCGGCATCGTCATGAACGGCTCGCCCCTGTTCAACGGTGCCGCCGAGTCCGGCCCCTCCAACATCCGCCGATGGCTGATCGAAAGCGACCTGGTCGAGGCGATCATCGCACTGCCGACCAATATGTTCTTCAACACCGGCATCGCCACGTACATCTGGATCCTCAACAACACCAAGCACCCCGACCGCCAGGGCAAGGTCCAGCTCATCGACGGCACGTCGTTCTGGACCAAGATGCGCAAGAACCTCGGAGCCAAGGGACGCGAGATCAGCGACGCCGACCGCGCCGAGGTCGTGCAGTTGTACGCCGACTTCGAGACCGCTGACCCCGATCTCTCCAAAGTGCTGCGCAACGACGAGTTCGGCTACTGGACCATCACTGTCGAACGTCCTCTACTCGACGAGGACGGCAGGCCTGTCCTCCACCGCAAGGGCAACCCGAAGCCCGACTCGAAAAAGCGTGACACCGAGAACGTGCCCTTCACCTACGGCGGCTCAGTTGCTGGCGCGGAAGGGCTGCACGAGGTCGTCCAGGGGTACTTCGACGCGGAGGTGAAGCCGCACGTCCCGGACGCCTGGATCGACTGGTCCAAGACCAAGACCGGCTACGAGATTCCCTTCACTCGCCACTTCTACAGGTATAGCCCGCCCCGCCCTCTCGCCGAGATTGACGCTGACCTGGAGAAGCAGGTCGCCAAGATTATCGATCTTCTGCGCGAGGTGGAGGGATGAGCGGCTCGATTCGCCTCAAGTGGCTGCTCTCAGAATCGGACCTGCGAGTCGGGGTTGAAGCCGAAGAGTTCCCCCTCCTGTCGGTGTCGATCAGTTGGGGCGTTCGGCGGCGGGACGCGGCGGGCACGACCACCACGCGGGCCGCAGCGGAGGACCTCTCCAACTACAAGATCTGCCGCGCGGGAAACCTCGTCATCAACCGCATGCGCGCGTTCCAGGGGGCCCTAGGCATCGCACCCGAGGATGGGATTGTCAGCCCGGACTATGCGGTGCTGGAAGTTGCTCCCAGGATCAATCGACGTTGGCTGAGCTACTTCCTGACCAGCAGTTCCACAGTGGCAACCATGGCTAGTCTGGTGCGAGGCATCGGCGGAACAGAGGCTGGGAACGTTCGAACTCCCCGGCTGAACATTGCCGACCTACTGTCGATGGAAGCACCTCTTGTCTCTGCAGAGGAGCAGGTCGTCATCGCCGACTACCTTGACCGCGAGACGGCGCGTATCGACACGCTCATCGAGGAGCAGCAGGTCCTTGTCAGACTGCTCGCTGAGCGCCGTATTGCTGTCATGGCAAGCCCATTCGGTCAGGCACATCCCACGGCGCCGCTCGGCTCGGTGCTTGAGGAACTGATCGATCACAGAGGAAAGACGCCTGGCAAGGTTGGGGACAAAACGGACGACTTCACCGACGAGGGTGTTCCAGTCGTCTCAGCCATCCATATCAAGAACGGAGAGATTTCCTGGGCTGAGCGTGAACGGTTCGTCCCCTACTGGATGTTCGAGAAGTGGATGCCAGTTCGGCTACGCGCAGGAGATGTTCTTCTCACATCGGAAGCACCGCTGGGGAATGTTGCACAGGTTCCCACTGACGCGCCTCTCGTATTGAGTCAGCGCCTGTTCGCACTTCGGGGCCGTGAAGATATTCTGGACTCCACCTACCTCCGATTCTTCCTTGAGAGCGACCGAGGTCAAGCTCTATTGCGGGATGGAGCAAGTGGGTCCACCGTTGCGGGTATCCGGCAGTCAAGATTGGTGCAGATTCCGGTACCAGTCCCCCCAATTAATGAGCAGCGCCGAGTTTCACAGCAGATCAGGGAGCAGATCACAAAGATCGACACGCTCATGGCCGAGACCGAGCGGTTCGTCGAACTCTCGAAGGAACGCCGCGCGGCGCTGATCACCGCTGCCGTGACAGGGCAGATCAACGTCCGAGAGTTGGCGTGATGGCTGATCACAACGAGGCCGTCTTCGAGAAGGAGATCTGCGAGCATCTCCGGGATCACGGCTGGCTGTACTCAGCGAACGACCACGACGGCGGGGAGTACGACCGAGAGCGAGCGCTGTTCCCAGCCGACCTGTTCGCGTGGCTGGAGGCGACGCAGAAGGCAGCATTCGGGAAGGCGTTGAAGGCGGCGGGGTCGCAGGCGAAGTTCCTCGACGTGCTGACTGCGGCGCTCGACCGGCCGTTGGAGCACGGCGGCGGGACGCTGAACATCCTGCGCAACGGGGTGCAGTACATCGGCGGCGGCCGGCTGAAGATGGCGCAGTTCCGTCCAGATACCTCACTCAACGCGACGAGCACCGCGCAGTACGAGGCGATGAAGGTGCGGGTGGTGCGGCAGGTGCACTTCTCGACCGCCGACCAGCGCAGCATCGATCTGGTGTTCTTTGTCAACGGGCTCCCGGTGGCCACGGTGGAGCTGAAGACCGACTTCACCCAGTCGCTGAACGAGGCGATCAACCAGTACAAGCACGACCGCAACCCACTGACGAACGGCCGCCCTGAGCCGTTGCTCTCCTTCGGGCATCGGGCTCTGGTGCACTTCGCCGTTTCGAACAACCTCGCGGCGATGACGACGAAGTTGGAGGGCGACAAGACCCACTTCATGCCATTCAACATCGGCTTCGACAGCGGCGAAGGCAACCCACCCGGCGCTGACGGCCGGTCGGCGACGGCATACCTGTGGGAGCGGGTGTGGGAGAAACACGCCTGGCTGAACATCGTCGGCCGGCTGATGATCGTCCAGGCCAAGGAGGAATGGGACGTCTCGACCGGCACCTCGGTGCGGCGTACGAGCATGCTCTTTCCGCGGTTTCACCAGTGGGAAGCCGTCACGAACATCGTGGACGCGGTGCGCGAGGAGGGCGTCGGGCAGCGGTACCTGATCGAGCACTCTGCCGGATCGGGGAAAACGAACACCATCGCCTGGACGGCCCACCGCCTGGCGCGGCTGCACATCGACAACCAGAAGGTCTTCGACTCGGTTATCGTCGTCGTGGACCGCACCGTGCTCGACACCCAGTTGCAGGACGCGATCCGGCAGATCGACGGCACCGGCAAGATCGTCGCAACCATCGGGCCCGAGGACGTCCGCAAGGCTGGCGCGAAGTCGAAGTCGGGCCTGCTGGCGCAGGTGCTGAAGAACGGCGAACTGATCATCGTCGTGACGCTGCAGACGTTCCCGCATGCCCTGGACGAGATCCGTAGCGACGCCGGTTTGAAGGGCAAGCGGTTCGCCGTCATCGCCGATGAGGCGCACTCCTCCCAGTCGGGCCAGATCTCCGCGAAGCTGAAGCAGGTGCTGACCTCCGAGGAGATCCATGAGATCGAGGACGGCGGCGAGGTCGACGCGGAGGCGGTCCTCGCGTCCGAGATGACGGAGCGGGCCGAGTCGGAGAACATCTCCTACTTCGCCTTCACCGCGACACCGAAGAGCAAGACTCTCGAACTGTTCGGCCGTAAGGGCGCCGACGGGAAGCCACGCGAGTTCCACCTGTACTCGATGAAGCAGGCCATCGAGGAGGGCTACATCCTCGACGTGCTGAAGGGCTATCAGAGCTACAACACCGCACTGAAGATCGCGGGCAAGGCCGGCAGCGGCGACGCTGATGGGGGCAAGGTCGAGGAGGCCACCGCCCGCAAGGGCCTGATGCGGTGGGTGCTGCTCCACCCAACCAACATCAGCCAGAAGGTGCAGATCATCGTCGAGCACTTCCACATTAACGTGGCCTACCTCCTGGAAGGCCGGGCGAAGGCGATGGTGGTGACCGGATCCCGCAAGTCTGCGGTGAAGTACAAGCTGGCCATAGACGCCTACATCGCCAAGCGCAGCGCCGAGGACCCCTCGTACAACTACCGCACCCTTGTGGCCTTCTCCGGCGGAGTGACGATGCCCGAGGACGAGACCTGGCACAGCGACTGGGGACCACAGCCGGACAAAGACGACGAGTACACCGAGGCCAACATGAACCCCGGCGCCGGATCGGATCTGGCAGCCGCGTTCAAGGGCCAGACCTACAAGATCATGCTGGTCGCCAACAAGTTCCAGACCGGCTTCGACCAGCCGCTGCTCTCGGCCATGTACGTCGACAAGAAGCTGCCGGGCATCACCGCGGTACAGACGCTCTCACGACTGAACCGCACCCACCGCACCGCGGGCGGCGAGCAGAAGCGTAAGACGTTCGTCATCGACTTCGCCAACGAGCCCGAAGACATCAAGGCTGCCTTTGAGCCGTACTTCAAGAATGCCTCCCTGGAGACCGAGACCGACCCGTACGTGGTCGTCCACCTGTCCAACAAGCTTGCCCAGCTCGGGATCTACACCGAGGACGACGTCCGCAAGGTCGCCGAGCTGTGGGTGACCCGGAAGGGCAACAACGCGCTCTCGGCAGCGATCAGCCCGGCGCAGCATGACTTCCGCCGCCGCTACGCGCGGGCGATCGAGGAAGAGGACAAGGTCACGCTCAACGAGCTTGACCTCTTCCGCAAGGACGTCTCCACCTACGTACGCCTCTACGACTTCATGTCCCAGATCGTCGACTACGGCGACGCCTACATGGAGATGTTGTCCATCTTCCTGCGGTTGCTGGAGAAGGTGATCGCCGAGTCCTCGTGGTCGGCCGAGGTCGACCTGTCCGACGTGGTGCTGGTCGGGGTCAAGCACAGCAAAGCTATCCCGGTCGACATCTCTCTCGTGGGTGACGGGCAACTGAAGGGCATCAGCGCCGCTGGCACGGGAGCGAAGAAGGACCCGAAGTACGTCGCGCTCCAGGTCGTCATAGACAAGATGAACGACCTTTTCGGCGCGGAGTCCTTCGCGGCCTCCCAGGTCCGGGAGTTCGTTCAGGGGCTCGTCCAGCGACTGCTCGCCAACACTGGCCTGGTCAACCAGACCAAGGCCAACACCAAGAAACAGTTCATGGAGTCGCCGGACTTCCAGGCAGCCGTTACTGAGGCAGTCGCAGACAACCAGGACGCCCACAACACGATGGCCGACTACTTCTTCACCGATGGGCCGGCCATCAACGCGATCATCATCGCCCTTGCGGACGCCTTCTACGAAGCAGCGACTGATCAGCAGGAGGAGGATTCTTAGGAGGTGGCGGCTCTCGTGTCCCGTACCAGCGGAAGCCGCTGCAACTCGGCAGTAGACCGCGTGTTACCCAGTTCAGGTTGAAGCGTGAGAGGGCCCCCAGCCGGTGGGGGCCCTCTCGCATGCTCACGCGGCCTTGGCCTCGGCAGACGGAGCGGTCAGCAGACTCGCGAGCCGCCGTGCCCCCTCTGGACTGATCTTGGTCGGGAAGTTGGCGCACACCCGGTCCAGGTGAAACGCACGTGCTGCCGCGTCGTCACACTGTCGAGAGGCAAGACGATCCACGACCCGAGGGGCGTCGGTCACTGCAAGTCCCCCTCCCGCTTGAGGCGCTGTGCGGCCTGGCGGTTGTGGCGGACGGTTTCGGCAAGGATTTCCTCACCGGGGCTGTAGCCGGTGGCGAGGAAGCGCCAGTCGGAGATGACGAGGGTGGTGTCAGGGTCGGTGGGCGGGTGGCCGGCACGGAGGCGAGCCTGTTCGGTCTGCCAGGTGCGGCGGGCGCCGCGGAGTGCGCCGAGGGTGGTGGAGTAGCGGCGGGACTTGGTGGAGAAGTGGCCACGGAAGCCGAGCATGTGGGCCCACTTCGTGAGCTTGAGTTCGGCGAAGTCGGGCGCGCTGCCCAGGTCCCAGCAGGTTCGGATCATCTGGCGCACGTGGCTTGCCACGTGGAGGTCGGCGAGGGGTTCGGCGAGGCCGGTCCCTTCGCACGGGGCGCATTCGTCGGTGAGGCCGCTGGGGGTGGGGATGCGTCCGCGCCCCTTACAGGGTGAGCAGTACAGGGGCCGGTCGACGGTGCCGGTGCCTTCGGCGGACTTGGTGGCGTACTTGGCGACGTACCCGGCCACGGCGGCGTCGGTGAGCGGGGTGTCGTCGCGGTCGGCGGTGTCGGGGCGGGTGATCTCGCGTACGTCGAGCTGTCGGCCCCAGCGCAGTTCGCGTTCGCCGATGGAGTCGCCAGTGACGGTGAGGGACACCTTGGGGGCGGCGTCGCGCACGGCGGTGGTGAGGAGGTCGACGGTGGCCCAGGCGGGCGGGGTGGTGGTGGAGCCTTCGGGGCCGTCGAGGCGGACGATGGCGTGGAAGTGGACCAGGCCGCGCTTTTGGAACTCGGCGACCTTGGCGAAGGAGACACGGCACTGCTCGCGCAGTTCGGCGAGGGTCAGGCCGGCGGCGTGGGCGACGGCGCGGCGGAGATAGGTGGTGAAGCGGGCCCAGAGGGCTCCGGCGTAGGCGTTGAAGAGGACGGCTCCGGCGTAGTCATAAGTGGCGGGGACCAGCGGGGTGCCGAGGACCGGGTGCCCGGCGGGGTGGAGGGTGCCGCAGCGGCAGGCGTGGGGCTTGCCCGCCTTGGTGGTGGGCCGGTTGTGGACCGGGCCGAACGAGGGGGCGGTGAGGGTGGCGAACACGCGGGGGTGCGTGCGCACGTTCTCGGGGGTGCCCTTGCCGCCGGAGAGTCCGGCGCGGATGAGTTGGTAGGTATCGGCGGCGTAGGTGCGAGAGCAGGACGGGCAGCGACTCGCGCGGCGGTTGCCGCAGGCGGTCAGGAGGCGGCCGAGGGGTTCGCTGTTGGTGGTGTAGTGCCGTACGGGCTCGCCGGTCGCGGTGTCGAACGTGGTGGTGTGGCCGACGAGTTGAACGGGCCGGGTGCAGCCCGCGAGGCGTTCGACGGTGGCTTCGATGCGGTCGAAGTCGTCGCGCTGGGCGTAGTGGATGAGTCCGCGGACCGACGGGGACACGATCCGGGCTCGGTCGAGTACCCGGTCCAGGACAGCGGTGGGGTCGAGGTCGGTCATGTGGTCTGTCCTTCCGGGCAGTTGAGCGGGTTCGGGGCATGGGGGTGCCGTCGCGCCGACCGGGCGGGGCGTGTGCGCGGTCGGCGCGCGGCGGGTGGGGCGGGGATCAGGCGGGGACGGCCGCGATCTGGGCGTGCACGGCATCGGCCAGATGCGCGGGGACGCCGAGGCGGGTGCGGAGCTGGGCCGCCGTGATCAGGTCGCCGGTGGTGGCGTGGTGGTCGCTGGCGATCCGGCGGGCTGCCGCCAGGAGAGGGCCAGGTACGTCCGGCAGGATCGGGGGCGCGGTGACCAGGGTGGGATCAGCGGCCGGAGCGGGCGCCGCAGCGGCGGGCGCGGGTATCGGCTCGGGCTGGTGGGCCGGGGCCGCCGTGGGCGGGGTCGGCGGGGTAAGCTCGACTTCCGGGGCCAGGGGCGGGGTGGCGTTGGGCGCGGCGAGCGGGGCGGCCGGTCCGGGGGTGTGCTCGGTGGGCGGGGTGGCAGGTCGGGCGTGTTGGTCAGGGGCGGTGTCCTTCGGGGTGGTGGGGGTGTGGAGGCGGGCGAGGAGGGTGGGGCCGACGGCTCCCCAGCCGAGGAGGAGGGTGGGGGCGACGGTGTCGAGGGCGGCGCGGCCCCAGTGGCCGGCGGCGATGGGTTCGGCGATGTTGAGGGCGAGGGCGAGGAAGCCACACAGGTGCATCAACCGCCGTGCGGGGGCTAGGTGTTCGGGGTCTGTGCCGCTCAGGGTGAGGTGGTGGAGGGCCACGAGGAGGCCGACGACGGACAGGTCGACCATGGGGCCGATCAGCGGGGCGATCGGGTGCGGGACGCCCAGGAGCAGGGCGAGGGCCCAGATGTTGCCGAAGGAGAAGACGAAGGCGAGGGAGGCGATGACCGCCATCACGACGGTGATGGTGTGGCGGGTGAGCTTGCCGGGGTCAGCCTGGCCGCGCCCGTGCGTGGCGGTGGCGGTCATCGCCAACTCCTCTGTGCGGTCTGCGGGTTGTGGCCATGAGGTCAGGCGGCCGGGTCGAGGTCGTCGCCCTTGAGGAGGTGGGGGCGGGTGAGCAGGTCGAGGAGCAGGTCGGGGTCGGCCGTCAGGTGGGCGGTGTCGGCGGCGACGCGGGCGGTGTCGGCGGGGTCGACGTAGGGGATGCGGACGCGGGTGAAGCCTTCGTGGCCCTGGCGGGCCATGGTGGCGACGCCGACGTAGCCAGGATCCTGCATCGTGACGGGGTTGGCGTCGGGCCAGTTGCGGATGTCCTCACCGAGGGCGGCGACCGCGGATTCGGTGGTCTTCTGCGCGAAGGACAGCGAAACGGGGCACACGTCGCGGATGAAGGTCGGGATGGCGTCGCCGGTGGGCTTCTGAGTGGCGACGATGACGACGATGCCGACGCTGCGGCCCTTCTTCACCAGGTCCTCGATGAGACGGGCGTTGTCGGACGTGAGCGCCGCGTACTTCTTCGTCGTCGGGTCGGAGCCCTTGTACTCGCGGAAGTAGGTGTGGGCTTCGTCGATGACCAGGACGACCAGCGGCCATGCCTTGCTCGGCCCCTTGGCCCACATGTTCGGCGTGCCCAGGACGCGGCGGATCGCGGAGGAGCGGGCGCGGCGCAGGTTCACGAGGCGGGTGAACAGCTTGTTCGCCGCTTCGAGGTCGTCGCCGACGAACGCGAACAGCCGGTCGGTCACGTCCGCGTAGTCGCCTTCGTGGGCTTCGGACACCTTGCCGTCGGCGACGGCGAACTGCACGGCGTCCGAGGGGGCAAGGGCGGCGATCAGCTTGTTGATCAGGCTGGTCTTGCCGTAGCCGGGCAGGCCGGCCACGCACACGCCGGGCACGTTGTCCATGCGCAGGACGGTGGCGAGGGCGTATTCGTCCAGGCCCAGGTCCCACACCGACAGGTCGGCCGGGGGCTTGCCGTTGGGGGTGAAGGTGTAGGGGATGAGGAGGGGTTCGTCCCGCACGGCGCGGATCATCAGGCGACCGGGCTTGTCGGGGTTGATCGAGACGCGGGTGCAGGCCCAGGCGTCGGCGAGGTGGTCGGCGTGCTTCTGGAACTCGGCGAGGCCAACCTTGGCCACCGTCTTCACCGTGACCATGACGCCGTACCGGTCGACCTTGGTGGACAGGGCTGGGGTGAGGATGCGCGGTTCGGGCTTGCCGCCACTGCCGTTGCCCGAGGCGGTGAGGGACTGCAGGAAGGTGGGGGTGCGGTCGGTGGTGACCAAGCCGAGGTTGCGGGCCAGGCGCGGCCAGGTCCGGCGTATGCGCCACGCCTGACGGATGCTGGCGCGGGTGGCCTTGTCGGCCGACAGGTACCGGCCGCAGATGACCAGCAGCCAGGCCAGCAGGACCAGCGCGATCGCACCGGCCGCGTACAGGAGCGGAGGCGGGATCGTCGCGGCCCCGAGCCCGGGGACGGCGGTGTTCATGGGAACTCCGGGGTATAGAGGAAGCGGAAGAGCGCTTGGCGGAGGTTCACCAGGTCCAGGCCCGCCGTGACGGGCGGGTAGCCGTGGGCTTCGAGGACCTTGGCCACGTCGAAGACCAGGCCGAAGGTGAATCGGGTGTCGGTACCCGGCACCGTCAGCGGGTAGAACGCCGGGCCGGGGACCGGGCCTGCGGACGAGGAATCCGCAGACCCGGAGCCACCGACAGGGCGGGCCGTCACGACGCGGCGACCGGCTCGGCAGCGGACGCCTTGCCCTTCGGCGCGGACGCGGGAACAGCGGCCACAGCCGGAACCAGGGCCTCGGCCCGGTAGGCGACGCCGGACTGCACCTGCCCGTTGAAGAGGTTCGCCCACGGGGTGGCGACCAGGCCGACCGGGCGGACAATCGCACCCGGGGTGATCCCGGCGTCGAGGCCGGTCTCCGGGACGGTCACCTTGATGAGCTGGGCGGTCGCCTCGAACGTCTCTAGGAGCTGGACCGTGTAGAGGGTCGCGCCACTCTCCCGGTCGGTGGCGACCTGGCCGGTGGCGGCGTCGGCGAGCTTCGGGACCGCCGGCACCGCGACGAGGTGGGTCGTGCCGGTCAGGTCGGGACGGATGGTGATACGAGCCATGAAGGACTCCAGATGAGAGAGGGGAGGTGCCGGTGAACTCCGACACCCAGGACAGTACACGCACGCATGGAACACCTGCAACACTCAAAACACTCGATACACGCGAGAGTCGCGCTACAGGTGGAACCCATGAGTGCGCGGGTGTATCAGCCGTGCGTGGGGGCCGCTACCGTGGAGGTATGACACTGCCGCTCGAAGACGACCAGCGACCGCCGTACATGCTCGCGGCCGAGGACCTGCGGCGGCAGATCACAGCAGGCAGGATCAAGCCCGGCGAGCGCCTGCCGTCGGCCCGCGCACTCCAGGAGCAGTACGGCCTGGCCAGCTCCACCGTGCAGAGCGCGCTCAAGCTGCTCAAGGACGAGGGGCTGATCTACTCGGTACTCGGACGAGGTAGCTACGTCCGGCCCCAGCCCAAGCCCCTCGGGAATCCCGCCGAAGAGGCGATGACCAATCCGAACCACCCGCACGCCGTCTTGAACCGCCGGAACGCCGAATGGTTGGAACGGATGCACGCCGCTACGGAGGCCGAGGCCGTCGCAGGTGATCCGGAGACGGACGAGAGCGGGCAGGCCGGCGCGGAGACCGTCGAGGTGTCCACCTCCGACCTCGCCGCCCTCGTTGAACTCGTCACCGGCCTGGCCGCTCAGGTGCAACAGGTCCAGCAGGAAGTGCGGGAGCTGCGGGCCCAGGTTGAGCAAGCCGAGCAATCCGCTCGTTGAGGTGGGCCACTTCCTCGTTGAGGTCGGCCAACTGCCCCCCAAGGTGGGCCAGCATTTCAATAAGGCGTCCGAATTCGCCGCACATCAGTACTCGTTCTCCCCGCATGTCGAACCTGCTCCGGTCGCCTCACTAAATCCAGCGGAACTCACCGGTTTTCTCACCGAACGCCTTCCTTGCCCGCAACGAATTCGCATCGGCCGCCGGTGAGAAAATCGGTGAGTTCCGCGACTGCCCAGCCCAGGACCAGCGGCCCCCCGGAGGACGGGTCTCCGAAACTCACCATTGCACCGCAGTGCCCCTGATGGCACACAGAGACAGGGCAGATCCCGGAGGGCGGGAGGAACGTTTCTTCTCTTCCCGTCATGCGGGATCCGCCGCAGCTACCCAACCTCGAGAGTAGCGGCCACTTCAAATCCGCGACCGGCCGGAAGAAGTTTCCTGGAAGAAACCGCGAGAAAGAACGAGAGCCAACGGGACGGAATGACACGGGGTGAGACGATCCGGCATGACGCATCTCACACCCTTCCTTTCCGTCGGCAAGCCCTTCCCGCAGCCGACTCCAAACGGCCGCTCGCCCCACAGTGCACTCCGATCCCCGGCTTGGTCCGGCCGGAGAACCCTGGTAGAGCCCACCGGCCTGTCCAGACCAGTACGCCATCCACA
The DNA here is from genome assembly GCF_053603035.1 of Kitasatospora sp. NPDC004272. NCBI lineage: Bacteria > Bacillati > Actinomycetota > Actinomycetes > Kitasatosporales > Streptomycetaceae > Kitasatospora > Kitasatospora sp. NPDC004272. Next base: position 41,600 of record NZ_JBSGET010000067.1, read on the forward strand.
GCTTGTGGACAGACTTCACCGATCCCGCGCCCATATCCGACATCCGGCTCTTCCTCCCGTTTCGTCCTGGCAGTCCCAGGCGTCACCCCTAGAAGCCGCGCCGACAAAGCCGGTGTGACACGGCGGCCGGACCTTCTTCCTGCCGGACTCGCCGGAGCGATCAGGGGTGCGCGCGATCCATAGAGGTGCCCGCGGAGCAGCCGGTGTGACATCAAGATCGGTAGGCGCCACAGCGGCCCGGGAGCACGACCCGCTGCGCGCGGACGAACCACGCCGAGCGAGCGGGCCCAGGAGTGGAGTACGTAAGAAGTGAGCGGCGGAAGGCACCGCGGACTTCAGGACGCCGACGGCCCATCAGGGCAGCAGAGGACGGGAAGAGATTCGGCCGGCAGAGAGCGGCCGGCTCCAGGGAGACGAGGAGGGCAGGGGAGGCGGTGTTCAAAGTTTCATTACTGGATCAAGGGCGGCCCGCCAGAGGCGGGCCGCGCGCCGCCGCGTTTCCGCCCGCCGCTCCTGTCTCGCGCCCCGCTATGGGCGGCCCCGCTGGCGGCGCAATGCCCAGGTGGCGGGCGAGCTGGACCAGGGGAAGCCGGACAAGCGGTCCGGCCTGGCGTGGCCAGGGTCAAGGCCGATGGTTGCCCGCCGTTCGTTCGGGCCCCCCGCTGCTCGATGATCCGGGGCGGACGGAACCCGTCAAGCCCGCACCGCTCGCCGCCGTCGCCCCGCACAGGCCCGTACGCGCGGGCTTGACCGAACCCGCCCGCCCCTACTCTCGGCAGCTATCGGGCGGCCCGACCGGAGTGGTGCCCCGCCCAGCCCTGCCGCCATTGCTCTTCCACCGCGAGTGGCCAGCGAAGCGAAGCCTTGGCCAATCCCAGCGAATCGGCCACGACTGAGCGGATCACCGGATAGCGTCAGGCTGTCATCCGAGTGGCGCCATCCACTCCACCCGCCAGCAGGCACGATGCCTGAGAAAGTGTGGGGTAATTAGCTGATTACTGATCGTTGAGGTCGTCGGCGAGGCGGCGTGCTGCTTCGGTCTCGATGGGGCCGCGTGGCTC
>NZ_JBSGET010000068.1:0-42185 GCF_053603035.1 Kitasatospora sp. NPDC004272
TCTTCCGTTGTGGCTTTCGGCGGGGGCCGGCGTCTGGCCGGGACGGCGCGCGGAGGCGCGGTCCGGGCCGGTGGGGTGCGGGTCAGGCCCGGGAACGGGACCAGAACGGGGTGACCAGCAGGATCAGGACGGCGGCGGCGCCGATCTGGAAGAAGTGCCGGATCCAGTCGATGCCGTCGGTGTCGGCGACGCCGAACGCGCTCGCCAGGAAGTTGCCGATGATGCCGCCGACGATGCCCAGCAGGATGGTCAGCCACAGCGGGATCGGCTGACGGCCGGGAATGACCAGCTTCGCCAGCAGGCCGATGATCAGACCGGCGATGATCGCCCACAGGATCGACACGGGTTCCTCCTCGTCTCGCGGATGTCGCGGCCCCGGTGGCGCCGCACCACCCGCCTGCCCGGCGAACCGCCGGTAATGCCTGTCAGTTCCCTGGACGTCGCGCCGGACGCCGCGCCCGCCCCGCCCGGCATGGATCCCCGCCCCTCGGGCAACCGCCCCGGGCGGCCGCGGGGCGGAACGTCCGCCCCGCCGGGGCCGCCCGAGCGGAAGGAGCAGCGCATGAGCGAGCAGCGGCGCGACGTCGACGTCTGGACCTACCGGGACGCGTCCGGGCACCGGGTGGGCGTCGACCTGGTCGGGTTCCACGTGGAGGCCGAGGACGGGGCGATCGGCAAGGTGGACCGGATGGCCGAGGACTTCGGCCCGCAGTACCTGGTGGTCGACACCGCGCCCTGGATCTTCCACCACCGCGTCCTGCTCCCGGCCGTGACGGTCCGCGAGGTCGACCTGGAACGGCGCGCCGTCCGGGTCGACCGCACCAAGGAGGAGATCGGGGCCGCCCCGCCGCTGGTCGCGGCCGAACGGCACACCGACCTCGACCTGCGGGCCGAACTCGCCCTCTACTACGCCCCGTTCTACGGCAACCGGCTGCCCTGAGCGGCCCGCTCCGGCCCGGGCCCGGCGGAGCCTGGTGGCCGCCGGGTCTATGGGTTTCGTTTTCGAAAGATTCGAGAATTTTTCCGAACGGGTGGGGTCCGATCCCGCCCGAACTCGGTTACGCTACCGCCCGTCCGCAATGAAAACCCATGCCCGGCAGGCTTCGAAACTTTTCGATCCGGTCTCGTGGAGCGCACGCCGCCCGGTTCGCACGGGGGCACCACGGCCGTGCCGGGCAGGACCGGGAGAGGGCCGTACGTGAAGACAACCGCACTGCGCCGCTGGACGACGAGCACGGTGGCCGTCGCCGCCACCGTGACCCTCACCGTGACGGCCGCCGCGTTCGGCGGGTCCCTGGCCGACCGCGCCGGAGCGGCGGCGCCCGCCGACGCACGCCCCGCCGCCGCGGCGGACGCGGCGGGCCACGGGCACGAGCACTGGGTCGACACCTGGACCTCCATGCCGCAGCTGACCGAGCCGGGCAACATGCCGCCGGCCCCGTACACGCAGGACGGCACGGTGTTCGCCGACACCACCCTGCGGCAGACCGTGCACGTCACGCTCGGCGGCCCCTCCCTGCGGCTGCACCTCTCCAACGCGTTCGGCGGCGCCGCCCTGCCGGTGACGGCCGTGTCCGTGGCCCGCCCGGTCGACGGCCGGTCGGGTGCGCGGGCGATCGTGCCCGGCAGCTCGCGGCCGGTGACGTTCGGCGGACGGCCCGGGGTCACCGTGCCGGTCGGCGCCCAGATGGTCACCGACCCGCTGGACTTCCCCGTCGCCGCGGGCGAGACCCTCACCGTCACGGTCTACCTGGCCGCCGGCCAGCAGTCGACGAGCATCACCTCGCACCCCGGCTCGCGCACCACCTCGTACATGCTGCGCGGCGACCACCTCGACGACGCCGACCTGGACGGCGCCGCCCAGGTCAACCACTGGTACTTCCTGAGCGCCGTCGAGGTGCGGGCCGCGGCCGCCGACCGGGCGACCGTCGTCCTGGGCGACTCCCTGGCGGACGGCCGCGGCTCCACCGACAACGGCGACGACCGCTGGCCCGACCGGCTCCGGGCCCGGCTGGCCCAGCACGCCGACACCGCGGGCACCGCGGTGCTCAACCAGGCCGCGGGCGGCAACCGGGTCCTCAACGACGGGCTGGGCCCCAACGCCCTGTCCCGCCTGGACCGCGACGTGTTCGCGCAGCCCGGCGCCAGCTCGCTCGTCGTCTCCGAGGGCGTCAACGACATCGGCACCGCCGACGCCACCCCGGCGGCCCAGCAGGCCGTCACCGCGGACCTGATCAACGCGTACCGGCAGATCGTGCTCCGCGCCCACGCGCAGGGCCTCCCGGTCTACGGCGCCACCCTCACCCCCTTCGGCGGCAACCAGTACGACGACGCCGCGGGGCTGCGCGAGGCGTCGCGGCAGGCGGTCAACGACTGGATCCGCACCAGCGGGGAGTTCGACGCGGTGCTCGACTTCGACCGCGCCGCCCGCGACCCGCAGGCCCCCCGCCGGCTCCGCCCCGACCTGGACGTCGGCGACCACCTGCACTTCAACCCGGCCGGCTACCAGGCCCTCGCCGACTCCGTCCCGCTCCGCCTCTTCGGCCCCGGGGCCCGCTGACCCGTCGGCCGGGCACCGGAGCACGACCCGGGAGGGCGGCGCGGGCCGCTCCCCGGGTCAGGGGCTGACCGCGAGGACCAGGTACGCGCCGAGGATCGCCAGGTGGACGCCGCCCTGCAGCGGGGTGGCGCGTTTGGGGATGACGGTCAGGGTCCCGACGGCGACGGTCAGCGCGAGCAGGATCATGTGGTTGGCGCCCAGGCCGAGTTCGAGCGGGCCGGACAGCCAGGTGGAGGCGATCGCCACCGCCGGGATGGTCAGGCCGATCGAGGCCAGCGCGGAGCCGAGGGCCAGGTTGAGGCTGATCTGCACCCGGTTGCGGACCGCGGCCCGGACCGCGGCGATCGACTCCGGCAGCAGCACCAGCAGGGCGATCACCACGCCCACCACCGCGCCCGGCAGGTCGGCGGCGGCCACGCCGCGCTCGATGGTCGGGGAGACGCCCTTGGCCAGGCCGACCACCGAGACCAGGGCGACCGACAGCAGGGCGACGCTGACCAGCGTCTCCTGCATGGTCGGCGGCTCGGAGTGCTCGTCCATCGGGTCGACCACCTCACCCGCCGGGGTGACCGGCAGGAAGTAGTCCCGGTGGCGGACCGTCAGGGTCGAGACGAACAGGCCGTAGATGACGAGCGAGGCGGTCGCGGCGAACACCAGCTGGGTGGTGGAGAACCGCGGGCCCGGCTCGGACGTGGTGAAGGTCGGCAGCACCAGGCTCAGCGTCGCCAGGGTGGCGATCGCGCCGAACGCCGCGCCGGTGCCCTCCGCGTTGAACACCGCGACCCGGTACTTCAGGGCGCCGACCAGGATGGACAGGCCGAGGATCCCGTTGCAGGTGATCATCACGGCCGCGAACACGGTGTCCCGGGCCAGCCCGGCGCTCTTGTCCCCGCCGTCCGCCATCAGCGTGACGATCAGCGCCACCTCGATGATCGTGACGGCCACCGCCAGCACCAGTGAGCCGTACGGTTCGCCGACCCGGTGCGCGATCAGCTCCGCGTGGTGCACGGCGGCCACCACCGACACCGCCAGGAAGCAGGCCACCAGCGCCACCACCGGCCACGGCAGGTCCCGGTGCCAGGTGGCCAGGAGCAGCAGGAACGCCAGCACCGGGGCGACGGTCGTCCACTGCAGGTAGTGCGGTCGAGGGGAGGAAGCCATACGGCCGAGCTTGGCAGATGGCACCGGCCCGGCCCGGAAGTGACACTCGTGGCGGTGGTCCCGGTGCACGGCGAGGAGCTGCGGAGATGGTCGGACGGCGGACGGTAGTGGCGGCGGCGCTCGGACTCGCGGCGGCGGCCTGCGCGGCGCCGCGCCGGGCGGCGGTTCCCGGAGCACCGGCGGGTCCGTCGGCCCCCGCCCCGTCCCCGGGCCCGTCCCTGTCCCCGTCCCCGGCCCCGCCCGGGGCGCCGGATCCGGCCCGGCCGCCCGCGCCGCCGTCCCGGGAACAGGTGCTGGCCCGCCACGCCGGGCAGCTGCCGCAGCAGTGGGGCACCGACCTGCCGGGCGTGGTGGCGGACGTCCCGGGCGGGGCGCTGGCGCTGACCTTCGACGCCTGCGGCGGCCCGGGCGGGAACGGCTACGACGCCGCGCTGATCGGCACCCTGCGCCGGCTGCGGGTGCCCGCCACGCTGTTCCTCAACTCCCGCTGGGTGGACGCCAACCCGGGCCCGTTCGCGGAACTGGCCGCCGACCCGCTGTTCGAACTGGGCAACCACGGCACCGCGCACCGCCCGCTGTCGGTGACCGGCCGTTCGGCGTACGGCATCACCGGGACGGCCGATCCGGCCGCCGCGTACCGGGAGGTGGCGGACAACCGGGCGAAGCTGGCCGGGCTGCTCGGGCGGGCACCGGGCTGGTTCCGCTCGGGGACGGCGCACTACGACGAGGTCGCGCTGGCGCTGGTGGGCGAACTCGGCGAGCGGGTCGCCGGGTTCGCGGTGAACGGGGACGGCGGGGCCACCTTCACCCCCGGGCAGGTCGCGGCGACCCTGGCCGCCGCCCCGCCCGGATCGATCGTGATCAGCCACTTCAACCACCCGGACGCCGGAACCGGCGAGGGCTACGCCCGGGCCCTGCCCGCGCTGCTCGACGCGGGGCGGCGCTTCGTCCGGCTGTCCGACTAGGTGCTCCGCCCGGCGGCCCGGAGCACCTCGTAGCCCGCTTGGACGAAGCGTCCGTTCAGGGTCGGGCCGGCGTTGGCGAGGGCGGCGACCGCGACCGGGCCGTCGGGGGAGAAGCCGACGAAGGCGGTGCAGCCCCGGGTGCCGCCGGAGTGGAAGTAGACGTTCCGTCCGGCGGAGCGGCGGCGGTTCCAGACCAGGCAGAGCAGGTCCTCGGAGCCGGGCAGGCGCAGCCGGGGGCGTTGGACGTCGCGCAGGGCGGCGGCGAGGTGGGCGGGGGCGGGGTCGAGGTGGGCGCGCAGGTAGCGCAGCAGGTCGGCGCCGCCGGCCCGGACCGCGCCCGCGGCCGGGAGGGCGGGGATCCGCCAGGGCGGGAGCGGTCGGCCGTGCCGGTGGCCGGTCGCCCGCCGGGGCCCGTCCGGGGCGCAGGTGGTGGCGGTGAGGCCGAGCGGGGACAGGACCCGGTCGGCGAGCAGGTCGCCGTAGGGCAGGCCGGCGCGTTCGGCGAGGGCCCGGCCGAGCAGGCCGACGCCGTAGTTGGAGTAGCGGTAGTGGCGGCCGGGGGCGGTGCGCACGGTGGTCGCGGCCAGGGCGGCGGGCAGCCGCTCCTCGCCGAAGGCCGCGTAGGGGTTGCTGTTCCAGGCCGGGAGGGCGCTGGCGAGCAGGCCGGGCGGGAGCCGGGGGAGGCCGGAGGTGTGGGTGGCCAGGTGCAGCAGCCGGACCGGGCCGGCCCCGGCGGGGCGGACGGCCGGGGCGGGCCAGTCGGCGGGCAGCAGGTCGTCCACCGGTTCGGTCAGGGCGAGTTCGCCGCGGGCCGCCATCGCGGCGAGCAGCAGGGCGGTGAACGTCTTGCTGACGGAGCCGAGTTCGAAGACGGTGTCCGGGGTGCAGGCGGGCGCGTCCGGCTCCCGGCCGGTCCGGCCGGAGCAGCGGACCTCCGCCCGGTCGCCGGTCAGCACGGCCACCGTGACGGCGGTCGCGGCGGACTCCCCGGCCGCCCGCACCGCCGCCGCGAGCGCGGCCTCCAGCCCGCTCACCCGGCGGCCGTCGCCCGCAGGGCCCGGGCGAGCGTGACGTCGCCGGCCACCACCGCGACGACGGCGGTGTGCTGGTGGTCCAGGAAGACCCGCTCCCGGTCCCCGTCGACCGGGTCGCTGTCGCGCGGCAGCAGCCCGTCCTCGTGCTGGACGGCGGCCAGCGCGTCCCAGCCCTGGCGTCCGGTGGTCGGTTCGCCGCAGCAGGCGTCGACCACCAGCAGTTCCGCGACCAGGTCCCACTGGCCGACCTCGGCCCACACGTCGAGCCAGACCGGCAGCCAGTCCCGGACGTAGTCGCGCATCGGCTCGGGGAGGCCGTCCGGGCGGGCGCCCCAGTCGGTGAGGTGGAAGACGGTGTGGGTGATGTCGTACCCGGTCATCCAGTTCACCGCCCAGGGCTCGGGCCGGGCGCCGAGCCAGGTGCCGAGGGCGAGCGCCTCCCAGTCGGGCCGGTGGTCGAGGCCGACGACCCGGCGGGCGTTGGCGACGCCGAGGCGGCGGTTGGGGCGGATCTCCTCGGCGTGCGCGGCCCGCAGCCGGGCGAGCGAGTCGAGCAGTTCCTCCAGCTGCGGGTGCCGGTAGCCGGCCCGGGCGAAGTGGCCGTAGGTCTCCAGCGGGTCGGTCATGGTGAAGTGGTGGAGCTGGCGCTCGTACAGCAGGTCGCCCTCGCGCAGCTGGGCCCAGCAGCCGTCGAGCAGTTCGCGCGCGGTCCGGGTGTCGGCGGGGCCGCTGACGCCGTCGCGCAGCACGAGGGAGGCGGCGAGGGCGACCTCGCCGAGCGGCTTGTAGGCGTTGTCGGCGTCGGCGAAGTCGATCAGGGTGTTGTCCGGGATCCGGCCGAGGCCGTCGCGGTGCGCGGCGTGCAGCCAGGACAGCGCGCGGGAGCCGAGCCGCTGGGCGGTGCCGAGGACGTGGGTGTCGGTCATGCCGTGCGCCTTCCGGGGCCGGGGGCCGTGCGCGGGTACGGGCGGCGGGCGGGGACGAGGGGCGGCGTGCCGGTCACGGTGCGGGCCTCCCCCCGCCGGGGGCCGCGAGCAGGCGGTGGGCGATGGCGAGGCCCAGCGCGGTGCGGGCGCTGCCGTCGCCGGCCAGCCGGATCCGGTCGAGCACGGGGGCGACCTCCAGGCGCGGGGCGAGGCCCTCGGCGTCGGTCCAGGCGAGCCAGCGGGCCAGCCGGGCCGCGGTGGTCTGGTCGCGGCGGAGCAGGGCGCGGACGGTGCCGCGGGCGAGGGGCAGCACGTGGGTGCGGGCGCTGTCGTGCACCGGCCCGTCGAGGCCGGGCAGCGCGAGCCCGGACAGCTGGGACATCCGCACCGACCAGGTCTGCCAGCCGCTCTCCCCGGGGGCGGGCGGCGTGGGCGGCATCGGCGCGCCGTCCCCGTACGGGGTGCGGGCGAGGAGCCGTCCGGCGGCCCAGTCCTGCCAGGCGATCACCAGGGCGGCGCCCGCGGACGGGGCGGCGGGGGGCGGGAGGGTGCGGCGGGCCTCGGCGAGCAGGGCGGCGGTGGGGCCGTCGGGTCCGGCGCCGGCCAGCAGTCGGGGGGCGAAGAGGTCCGGGCCGAGGACGCGGGCCGCGGCCAGCAGCGTCCGGCCGGTTCCGGGGGCCTCCGGGGGCGGGGCGGCGTCGTCGTGGAGGGCGTCGAGGGTGCGGCGCGCCAGGTGCTCGACGGCGGCGGCGTACTCGTCGCGCAGCGGGGTCTCGGCGAACGGCATGGCGGGGCTCCTCCTGGTGCGGGGCCGGGCCGGTCCGCGGGGGCGGACCGGCCCGGTCGTCAGGCCGTCCCGGTCACCGGGTCGGCTTCGCTTCCTTCGGGGGCTTGGGCGAGAGCAGCAGCCCCAGCACCAGGAGCCCGGCTCCCACCGCCTCGGGCGAGTACGTGGGCGCGTCGGACACGGCGGCCTCGTCCTCCACCATCAGGCTCGCCAACGCGGCGGCTTCGGTCGACGTCGCCGTGCGTGACCGCGGCGCCGTTTCGGTCCGGAACTGAGTAAGCATCAGGTGTGCCTCCTCGTCTGGATTTCATCGCCCGTTCGGGTGACGCCCCCCTTTCGACGGTACGAGCACGAACCGACCTTTGCACCCGCAGCGGGGTTCAGGCGGCGAGGTCGGTCAGGTCGCGGGCGCCGCGCAGCCGGGAGGAGAGCAGCAGGACGGGGGAGAGCACGGTCAGCGCGCAGGCCAGGGCGAGCGCGGTGCGCGGGCCCCAGAGCGAGACGGCGCCGCCCGCGGCCAGCGCGCCGACCGGGATGGCGCCCCAGGAGACGAAACGGACGGTGGCCATCACCCGGGGCAGCAGCGCGGCCGGGGTGGTGGTCTGCCGGTAGGTGCGGGTCAGGATGCTGAGCACCACCACGGAGGCGCCGAACCCGGCGTTGCCGAGCGCGAACAGCAGCAGGCCGGCGCCGCCGGGGGCCAGCGCCATCAGCGGGGCGGCCAGCACGCCGAACAGCGAGCCGATGATCAGGGTGCGGGCGGTGCCGAAGCGGGCCGCCAGCCGGGGGGTGAACGCCGCGCCGACCAGGCTGCCGGCGCCCTCGGCGGCCATCAGCACGCCGACCAGCCCGGCCGGGGCGTGCACGGCGCGCACCAGGAAGACCGGGACCACGGCCATCAGCGCACCGCAGACGAAGTTGCAGGCGGTCGCCTCGGCCAGGCACGGGCCCACCACCGGGTGCCGGGTCGCGTACCGCCAGCCCTCGCGGATCTGGGCCCGGAAGGACGGCCGGTCGCCGTTCGGCGCGGGGCGCTCGGCGGCGGCCCGGGGCAGGGTGCGCAGCAGCGCGGCCGAGCACAGGAAGCTGACCGCGTCGGTCACCAGCGCCGTCGCGGCGCCCAGCAGTTGGACCAGCAGGCCGCCGAGCGAGGGCCCGGCGAGCTGGTTGGCCGCGTGGGTGGCGGAGGTCAGGCTGTTGCGGGCGGTGAGCTGCCCGGGCGGCACCACGGCGGGCAGGAAGGTGGAGTTGCCGACGTCGAACACCACGCTCGCGAAGCTGACCACCAGCGCCGCCGCGACCAGGTGCGGCAGGCCGAGCACGCCGAACGCGGCGGCCAGCGGGACGGAGGCGATGGCGGCGGCGCGCAGCAGGTCCATCGCGATCTGGGTGCCGCGCAGCGGCAGGCGCTGCACCAGGACGCCGGCCGGCAGGCCGATCACCAGCCAGGCCACGTACCCGGCGGCGGTGACCAGGCCGACCTGGAAGCCGCTCGCGTGCAGCACGGTGACGGCGGTCAGCGGCAGGGCGACGGCGGTGACGGCGTCGCCGAGGCCGCTGACGGTGGTGGCCGTCCAGTAGCGCCAGAAGGAGCTCGCCGGGGCGGTGGCGGGTGCCCGCAGTGGTCGGTCGGTGCTGGTGGTGCCGGTGGTGCTCATGCGGTGTCGTCCCTGGTGGCAGCTAGTGAGTTCCCTTGGGGAACTCACTATAGGCGGTGCGGGTCCGGCAGTGGCAAGGTGGTCGCATGCGCTACACCGACGTCGGCGACACCGACTGCTCCATCGCCCAGGCGCTGTCCGTGGTCGGCGACTGGTGGACCCTGCTGCTGGTGCGCGACCTCGCGGGCGGCACCCACCAGTTCGACGCCCTGCACGAGTCGCTCGGCATCAGCCGCAAGGTGCTCACCGCCCGGCTGCGCGCCCTGGTCGAGGACGGCGTGGTCGAGAAGCGCCTCTACCACGCCCACCCGCCGCGCTACGCCTACCACTTGACCGACAAGGGCTGGGGGCTGCTGCCCGTGCTGGTCGCCCTGCAGGACTGGGGCGGCCGCCACCTGCTCGGCGACGGGACGCTCACCGCCACCGCCGGCCCCGACTCCGCCGAGGCCCGCCGGGTGCACGCCCTGGTCGGCACCCGGATCCCCGAACTCGCCCTGCCCGCCGCCTCGGAGGGCACCCGTCCGCCGCTCACCGACCCGGTCGCCCGCACCCCCTGGACGGTGCTGTACTGCTTCCCCGGCGCCTACGCCCCCGGCAGCCAGGGCTACCCGCCCGGCTGGGACGACATCCCCGGCACCGCCGGCTGCACCCTCGAATCCTGCACCTACCGCGACCGCCTCGACGCCTTCGCCGAGCGCGGCGCCACCGTGCACGGCGTCTCCACCCAGCGCCCCGACCAGCAGGCCGCGTTCGCCGCCCACCAGCGCATCCCGTTCCCGCTGCTCTCGGACGCCGCGCTGCGGCTGGCCGGGGCGCTGCGGCTGCCCACCTTCCGGGCCGGCGGCGCCGACCGGCTCAAGCGGCTCACCCTGGTGGTCGACGCCGCCCGCACCGTGCGCGCGGTGCTCTACCCGGTGCCCGACCCGGGCGGTTCGGTGGCCGAAGTCCTGGCGCTGATCGACCAGTTGAAGTCCGACCAGCGGTAGAGCAGCACCGAGGCGAGGGCGGCCAGCGCGCACCAGGTGGAGACGAACGCCAGCCGCCACAGCAGGCCGCACAGCAGCGCGCCCAGCCCGGCGACCCCGCCCAGCAGCCGCAGGTACCGGTCGCCCGAGCACAGCAGTGCGCCCAGCACCGCCACCAGGTACCCGGCCAGCAGCAGCCCGGGCGCCGGCACGCCGACCGCGTACCCCAGGGTGTGGCCGTGCCGGACCGCCGCCACCGGGCGGCCGGCCAGCGCGAGCGCCAGCGGCCCGGCCACCGCCGCGCCCAGCAGGGTGAACCACCCGGCGCCGCGGCGGCGGGTCGCGCACCACACCGTGGCCGGGACGTACAGCGGCAGCAGCGGCAGCGCGATCACCGCCCACGCCGTCCGGGCCCAGGCCCAGCCCGACCAGACGCCCGCCTCCACCAGCTGGTGCGCGCCCAGCAGCAGCGGCAGCGCGGCCAGCGGCAGCCGCCGGGTCGGCCCGGCGCGCAGCGCCGCGCCGACGCCGACCGCCGCCACGACGGCCCCGGCGGCCAGGTCGGCCTCCGCGCTCCAGCACATCCGGCCAGCGTACGAGCCGACGGGCAGTCAGTACGACTGGAACTCGATCAGTCGGCCCTCCGGGTCGCGCAGGTGGGCGGTGCGCATCTTCTCGCCCCACTCCGGCCGGTCGGTGGGCGGCAGCACCGCCGCGGCCCCGCTGCGGACGGCCAGCTCGTAGGCGGCGTCCACGTCCGGGACCCGGCAGACGAACGCGTCGCCGCCGGGCGGGCCCGGGTCCGCCCCGAGCGTGCGGGCCATCACGGCCCGGTCGAACAGCACCAGCACGGCCTCGGTGCCGACGTCCCAGTGCGCGTAGGGGCCCCGCGCGGAGCCCTGGACGCGGTGGGCGCCGAGCAGCGGCGGCAGGACGGCGTCGTAGAAGGCGAAGCAGGCGGGGAAGTCGGCGACGAGCAGGCGGGGGTGCAGTGCGTCCACGGGGGACCTCCAAAACAGTGGGTTCACACCCACTATAGGGCCGAACCTATGATTGCTCCATGGCCGATCCCACTGAAACCCCGCCCTCGCTCCGCGAACTGACGACCTATCTGCTCTCCCGCACCGGCAAGGACGCCCGCACCCGCCTCGCCGAGAGCCTCGCCGCCGACGGGCTGCGGCTCTACCACCACGCCGCCCTCGCCGCCCTCGCCGACCTCGGCCCGCACACCCAGCGCGAACTCGCCGCGCGCCTGCGCCTGGACCCCAGCGACCTCGCCAAGGCCGCCGACCTGCTCGCCGCCCGCGGCTGGATCGACCGCACCCGCGACCCCGCCGACCGCCGCCGCCTCACCCTCACCCTCACCGCGGCCGGCCGCACCCGGCTCGCCGGCCTCCAGGCCGAGGCCCGCGCCCTCCAGGACGCCTTCCTCGCCCCGCTCGACCCCGCCGAACGCGCCGTCCTGCACGGACTGCTGCTGCGCCTGCACGCGGGCGCGGCGCCGGACGGCGGGGCGGCCGACACCGGCGCGAACCGGGCGGCGGCGGGCGGGGCCGGGTGGCCGCCGGAGGTGGTGGTCGCCAACACCGTCACCGGGGGCGCCTTCCACGGCGGCATCGTCCAACTGGGCGCCGCGGGCGGCCTGTCGCTGTCCACCGCCCCCGGGGAGGCGCCCGGCGGGGAACCGCGGCGGGACTGACCGCCGGAAGGCTCAGGAACCCTCCGCCGGGGCGTCGGTCCCCGGCGCCCGGCCGGCCTGCAGGCGCAGGCCGGCCAGGGTCAGGTCGAGGGCGGCGAGGAACTGCGCCTTGTCGTCGTGGCCGTCGAACTCGTCGACGACGTCGTGCAGGAACGGGTACTCCCCGGGGTCGAGCGCGCGCCAGACGGTGGCGTAGCGGCCCAGGTACTCCTCGCGCTCCACCAGGCCGTCCACCACCGCCTGGGGCGGCTCCTGGCCCAGGTCGGCGGCGGCGCTGACCACCACGCCGAGCACCGCCGTCACGGCGTGGAAGCGCTGCAGCGGGGTGAGGTCGAGCCGCAGCAGCTGCCGCCCCAGCTCCTCGTAGAGCCGCAGCGAGTTGCCCTCCGCGTCGATGCCGCGCATGAAGCGCGAGCCCAGCCAGGGGCGGTCCACCACCGCCTCGAACAGCGTGACGGCCATCGCGCGCAGCTCGTCCACCGGGTCGCCGGTGCGGGGGTGCCGCTCGAACTCGGCCAGCACCCCGCCGAGCACGTGGTCGACGGCGCGGTCCAGCAGGTCGTCCCGGCCCGACACGTACCAGTAGACGCTGCCGACGCCGGTGCCGAGCCGGCCCGCCAGGCCGCGGATGGTCAGGGCGGGCTCGCCCGCCTCGTCCAGCAGTTCCACCGCGGCGCCGAGGACGGCCTCGATGGAGTGCGAGGCGCGCCGGCGCTCCCGGGACGGGCGGTCGGCGGGGCGCTGGCGCGGAGGTGTCATGCCCTTCATCCAACCACATTTGCCAGATTATCGAACGTGGTTCTAGTATCGAACTCGGTTCGATAATGTGTGACACCCGCCCTGACACCCGCCCCGAGAGGAGGCCGCCATGAACGGCACCGCAACCACCGCCGCCGCCCCAGCAGCGGCGCCGCGTACCTATCCGTCGCTGCGCGCGGCATGGATCCCGATGGCCGCGCTCTGCCTGGCCTTCTTCGTCGAGATGGTCGACAACACGCTGCTGTCCATCGCCCTGCCGACCATCGGCCGCGACCTCGGCAGCGGCACCACCGCGCTGCAGTGGGTCACCGGCGCGTACTCGCTGACCTTCGGCGGCCTGCTGCTGACCGCCGGATCGATGGCCGACCGGCTCGGCCGCCGCCGCGTCCTGCTGGCCGGCCTCGCCGTGTTCGGCCTGCTCAGCCTGGGCGTGGCCCTGGTCACCGGCGCCGGGCAGCTGATCGCCCTGCGGGCCGGTCTGGGCGTCGCCGCCGCCGCGATGGCGCCGATCACCAACTCGCTGGTGTTCCGGCTCTTCGACGACGCGGCGCTGCGGATGCGCGCGATGACCGTGATGATCGTCGTCGGCATGTCCGGCTTCGTCCTCGGCCCGCTGCTCGGCGGCACCGCGCTGGCCCACGTCAAGTGGCAGTGGCTGCTGCTGGTCAACGCCCCGATCGCGCTGATCGCCGCCATCGGCGTGCGCCTCGGCGTCCCGGCCGACCGGCCCGAGGACCTCACCCGCGACCGCCTCGACCTGCCCGGCGCCGTGCTGAGCGTCGCCGCCATCGGTCTCGCCTGCTACTCGCTCACCAGCGGCGTCGACCACGGCTGGGCCTCCGCCGCCACCATCGGCTCGATCCTCGGCGCCCTGCTGGCGGGCGCGGTGTTCGTCCGGCACGAGCGCCGCACCGCCGCCCCCATGCTCGACCTGAAGCTGTTCACCAGCGGCACCGTCCGCGGCGCCGCCATCGCCCAGATCGGCACCGCCATCGCGATGGCCGCCGTCATGTTCGGCCTGATCCTGCACTTCCAGTACGCCTACGGCTGGAGCCCGGTCAAGGCCGGCCTGGCCAACCTGCCGATCATCGTCACCATGCTCGCCGCCACCCCGCTGTCCGAATGGCTCGCCAAGCGCTTCGGCCACCGCGTCGCCTGCCTGGTCGGCGCCGCCTGCCTGGCCGGCTCACTGGCCGGCCTGGCCTGGGGCGTCTCGCACGGCTACGCCGCCATCGCGCTCTGCATGGTCGTGATGACCATCGGCCTGCGCACCGTCATGACCATCTGCGCCATCGCCCTGGTCGAGAAGATGCCCGAGAACCGCACCTCGATCGGCACCGCCCTCAACGACACCGCCCAGGAGGTCGGCAGCAGCGTCGGCACCGCCGTCGTCGGCACCCTGATCGCCGCCCTGGTCACCACCCAGCTCCCCGCCGGCACCTGGAGCAACACCCTCGTCCACTCCTTCTTCCACGGCGAACGCATCACCTACGCCGTGCTGGCGGTCATCGTCGGCCTGGTCACCGCGGGCGGCGCGCTCACCCTCACCGACTCCCACAGCACCGAGGAGCACCCCGCCTAGAGCCCGGCTACCGTGGAGGGGAGAAGGGGCCGCCGGTCGCGGGAGGGGACGGCGGTCCCGCAGAGTTGATCACCCGTCAGGGCGCCTTCTTGTAGGGTGCGTTCGAATCGACGACGAGTCGACGATCTGACGCGGGGACGGAGCAGGCGGATGCGGATCGGAATCATCGGCACCGGAACGGTCGGGCAGACCCTGGGCGGCAAGCTGGTCGCCCTCGGCCACGAGGTCACCCTCGGCTCGCGCAGCAAGGGCAACGCCGCGGCGGAGGACTGGGCGGCCCGCTCCGGCCCGCTCGCCCACCCGGGGACGTTCGCGGAGGCCGCCGCCTTCGGCGAACTCGTCATCAACGCCACCGGCGGCACCGTCGCCCTCGCCGCGGTCGAACTCGCCGGGGCGGAGAACCTGGCCGGCAAGACCCTGCTGGACGTCTCCAACCCGCTGGTGTTCTCCCCGACCGGCGAGGTCACCCTCGACCCGGTCAACGACGACAGCGTCGGCGAGCGCCTGCAGCGCGCGCTGCCCGCCACCCGGGTGGTCAAGGCGCTCAACACCGTCAACTGCGAGGTCATGGTCGACCCCGGCCGGGTCCCCGGCGAGCACCAGCTGTTCGTCGCGGGCGACGACGCCGGGGGCAAGGCCGAGGTGGTCGCCCTGCTCACCGAGTTCGGCTGGCCCGCCGCCGCCGTCCTCGACCTCGGCGGGATCGACGCCGCCCGCGGCCTGGAGATGCTGATGCCGTTCTGGCTGCGGCTGATGCGCCACTACGGCCACGCCGACTTCAACTACGCCATCCGCACCGCGCGCTGACCCCGCCCGGCAGCCGGGGGCGGGGCCCGAACGAAAGGCAGCACACCATGAGCGACCGCACCGACCGGGCCCCGCTCCCGTACCAGCCGCTCGACGAGGACTGGGACACCGCGCTCGCCGTCGTCGCCCACCCGGACGACATGGAGTACGGCGCGGCCGCCGCCGTCGCCCGCTGGACCGGCCAGGGCAAGCGGATCAGCTACCTGATGGTCACCAGCGGCGAAGCGGGCATCGACGGCACGGAGCCGGAGCTGTGCCGCCCGGTCCGCGAACGCGAACAGGTCGAGTCCGCCCGGATCGTCGGCGTCGACACCGTCGAGTTCCTCGGCCACCCCGACGGCACCGTCGAGTACGGGCTGCCGCTGCGCCGCGACCTGGCCCGGGCGATCCGCCGGCACCGCCCCGACATCGTCATCACCACCAACTTCCGCGACACCTACGGCGGCGTCCTCCCCAACCAGGCCGACCACATCGCCGTCGGCCGGGCCGCCCTCGACGCGGTGCGCGACGCCGGGAACCGCTGGGTCTTCCGCGAGCTCACCGCCGAGGGCCACCAGCCCTGGAACGGCGTCCGCCAGCTCTGGGCCGCCGGGTCCCCCGACGGGCTGCACGCCGCCGACACCACCGACACCTTCGCGGCCGGCGTCGCCTCGCTGGAGGCCCACCGCGCCTACCTCGACGGCCTCGGCGGCGACATGGCCAACGCCGCCGAGTTCCTGGAGGGCATGGGCCGGGCCGCCGGGGCCCGGCTCGGCACCCGCTTCGCGGCCGCCTTCGAGGTGGTGAACTTCCGCTGACCTGCGCCCGGTCGGGGCGAGAAACCCTCCCCGGGGGCCCGCTCACAGCTGCCGTCGCCGGAACGCGGCCGCCGCCAGCAGGACGGCGGTGAGCAGCAGGCCGGTGCCGACCGGCCACCAGGGGGTGCCGTCCGCCGCCCGGCTGCCGGTGGCGACCGCAGCGGTGACCCGGGCAGCCCCGCGGGGTGGACCCCGCGAGCCGGGGGACGACGCCGAGCACCACGAGGGCGAAGACCGGTGCCGGGTCCGCCTCCCCGAAGACCGCCCGGGTCGCCAGCCACCCGACCCCGGCGCCGACGGACACGGACACGGCCGCGGCCGCGGCGACGAAGCCGACGAGCGCCACCGCGTGGGTGAGGGCGTAGGCGGTGCGGCTCGCGGGCTCCACCGGGACCAGCACCGGCCCGCGCGGATTTCCACCGGTGCCGACCCGCACCGAGGTGCTACGGTGGTCGGGACGTGGCCATCGGTGCCACCCGGAGAGATCGGAGGAGATGCGAGATGACGGTCATGGTGACCACCGCCGTGCGCGGTGCCCGACTCGTCCGCATCTCCCGGGTCTCGTCCTGACCTTTCCCTGCCCGCCTCCCCGTCGTGGGAGTGCCCCCGGCACGTCTGCCGTCCGGCGAGACCCCTTCCCAGAGGGTCTCCTCCTTTGTCACATCACCATGTTCCATCCTGCTCCGAACCTCCCCGCCCCCCGCGCGTACTGACCCCGGCCGACTACGGCTGGGACGGCGAACGCGAGCGCTCCTTCGCCGCGGCCAGGGACGAGGGGCTGGTACCCGGCCGCGTGGTGCGGGCCGAGCGCGGCCGGTGCGAGGTCGTCGCCGAGACCGGCCCGGTCCGTGCGGCGCTCGTGCCGCCCCCGGGCGGCGGTGACCGGCTGACGCCGTGCACCGGTGACTGGGTGTCCGTCCGGCCCGCCACCGCGGCCGCGTCCCCCGTCGTCGTGGAGGTGCTGGAGCGCCGGACCGCCGTGGTCCGCTCCACCGCCTCGCGCACCTCGCACGCCCAGGTGCTGGCCGCCAACGTCGACACGGTGGCGGTGGCCGTCTCCCTCGCCGACCCGCTCAAGCCGGGGCGGGTCGAGCGGATGCTCGCCCTGGCCTGGGAGAGCGGCGCCACCCCGGTGGTGGTGCTCACCAAGGCCGACCGCTGCGCCGACCCCGACCGGGCGGCCGCCGAGGTCGCCGGAGCGGCTCCGGGGGTGGAGGTGCTGGTCACCAGCGCCGCCACCGGCGAGGGCCTGGGCGCCCTCACCGCGGTCCTGTCGGGCACGGTCGTCCTGCTCGGGCCCTCGGGCGCGGGCAAGTCCACGCTCGGCAACCGCCTGCTGGGCGAGGACCTGCTGGCCACCGGCGCGGTGCGCGCGGGCGACGGCAAGGGCCGGCACACCACCTCGTGGCGGGAACTGCGGCCGCTGCCCCACGGCGGGGTCCTGCTGGACACCCCGGGCCTGCGGGGCGTGGGCCTGCACGACGCGGACGAGGGCCTGGACCAGGCGTTCGCCGAGATCACCGAGCTGGCCCGGCACTGCCGCTTCGCGGACTGCGCCCACGGCGCCGAGCCCGGGTGCGCGGTGCTGGCGGCCGTCGCGGACGGCCGCCTCCCGCAACGGCGCCTCGACAGCTACCACCGGCTGCAGCGCGAGAACACCCACGCCGCCTCCCGCACCGACGCGCGGCTGCGCGCCGAACTGGAGCGGCCGAGGAAGCAGATCTCGCGCGACATTCGCACCCTCAAGCAGTCCCCCCACTTCAAGGCCTGACGAAAAGGAACCCGGTCATGGACCTTCCCCGCATCTTCACCATCCGCGAGAGCGGCCACCGCATCCACAACCCGCTGACCGCCGAGAAGTTCGCCACCCTGGGCGAGTCGCTCCGCCTCCCCGCCGGGACGCGGGTGCTCGACCTGGCCAGCGGCTCGGGCGAGATGCTGTGCACCTGGGCGCGCGACCTGGGCTTCACCGGCACCGGCGTGGACATCAGCACGCTCTTCACCGAGCAGGCCCGGGCCCGCGCCGCCGAACTCGGCGTCGCCGACCGGGTCGGGTTCGTCCACGGTGACGCCGCCGGCCACGTCGCGGACGAGCCGGTCGACCTGGCCGCCTGCGTCGGCGCCACCTGGATCGGCGGCGGCGTCGCCGGAACGGTCGAACTGCTCGACCGCAGCCTGCGCGACGGAGGGCTGATGCTGATCGGCGAACCGTTCTGGCGCAGGACCCCGCCGGACGAGGAGACCGCCAAGGCGTGCCACGCCACCGCCGTCGCCGACTTCCTGCTCCTGCCGGAACTGATCGAGCGGTTCCGGGAGCTCGGCCACGACGTGGTGGAGATGGTGCTGGCCGACCAGGACAGCTGGGACCGCTACGCCGCGGCCCAGTGGCTCTCCATGCGCCGCTGGCTCGACCGGAACCCGGACGACGAACTCGCCCCCGAGGTGCGGGAGGAGCTCACCACCGAGCCCGCCCGGTACGCGCGCTACGGGCGCGAGTACCTCGGCTGGGGCGTCTTCGCCCTCATGAAGCGCTGACGGCGCCGCCCCGGGCGGGGCCCGGACCTCCGTTCCGTCCGGGCCCCGCCCGGGGCGCTCCGCCTTCCTGGGCCGGTCCTCAGGTCCGGCCGTTCCCGTCGGTGTCGGTGTCGGGGTCGGTGGCGGTGTCGGCATCCGTGTGGGCGTCGCTGCCGGTGCCGGGGTCGGCGCCGTCCGGGTCGGCCTGGTGCGGGATGCGGCCGGCGGCGGCGTCCCGGGGCGGGCGCCGGCGGCGGCGCAGCCAGGTGCGGGCGACCAGCAGCAGCACCAGGACGGCCAGCACCGCGAACAGCAGGACCTGGTAGCGGACGGCCTGCCGGTAGAGGGCGTCGATGTTGCTGCCCGCGAAGTAGCCGACCGCCGTCCACACGCCCGCCCACAGCGCCGCGCCCAGCGCGTTGGCCGGCAGGAAGCGGCGCCAGGGCATCTCGGTGGTGCCCGCGATCAGCCCGTTGGTCTGGCGCAGCACGTCGACGAACCGGGCGCCGGTGACCACCAGCGCGCCCCGGCGGCGGAAGAAGGACTCGGCGCGCTCCATCCGCTCCGGGGTGAGGCGGACGTACCGGCCCCAGCGGTGGACGACGGCCAGGCCGCCGGTGCGGCCCAGCACGTACGCGAGGGTGTTGCCGGCGGTCGAGGCCAGGAAGGCGACCAGCAGCAGTACCGGCAGCGAGAGCTGCCCGGCGCCCGCGTACACCGCGGCCAGTACCAGGATGGTCTGGCCGGGCACCGGGACCACGCAGCTGTCGAGGAACACCAGCACCCCGACCGCCAGGTAGCCGTAGTCGTCGAGCAGCGGGGCGAGGTGGGCCAGCGGGCCGGGCAGGGGCGGCGACAAGGTCGGGCACTCCTCCTACCGGGCCCGGCGGGGCCCGGGGGTCAGCGCTGCTCCTCGCCGAGGCGGTGCTCGACGACGCAGTCGGGGCCGGGGTAGACGAGTCCGGCGTGGCCGTCCTCGAAGCGGACCAGGTACGGCGGTTCGCCGTCGGTGCCGCGCACCTCGACGATCTCACCCCGGCGGTCGGTCATGCCGACCGACCTGCTGTACATGTGGACGTGGTCACCCACCGTGGCTTGCATCGGACACTCCCGCGGGCGGACGGACAGGGCACTGAGCTTCCCCCTCCACTGTGCGGCGGGCACCCGGACGGCGCAAAGGCGGGCGGCGCGGCGGCGGGCGGCGGGCGCGCTCAGGGCGCGGGCGGGGGCGCAGGCGCGGGCGGGGCGTCGGCCAGGTAGCCGTGCAGCAGCCGCTTGCACTCGGCGATCAGCACCGGGTCGCCCGCCGGGTCGGCCCGGAAGGCCAGCTTGAGCACCGCGTCCGCGCACTCCATCGCCACCCGCAGCACCAGCGCGTACCCGGGGGCCGCGAACAGTTCGCCGCCGATCGCGCGCAGCCGGGCGGCGACCGCCGCGTTGTTGTCCAGTTCGGCGTCGAGCAGGTGCAGGTCGTCGACCTCGGCGGGGACGGCGTCGACCAGGCCGAAGTCCAGGTGCCCGAAGCCCGTCACGGCGCGCTTCATCGCCACGAACTCGTCCACCGCGTGGTCGGCGAAGGCGGCCGGGCCCGGCGCGCCCGGACCGGCGGCGACCCGGCGGGCCAGGCCGTCCAGGAAGCGGGCCAGGTTGCGTTCGGCGAGGGCGGCCAGCAGGCCCTCCTTGCCCGCGAAGAACTGGTAGAGGGTGCCGATCGGCACCTCGGCGCGCAGCGCCACCTCCTTGGTGGTCAGCCCGGCCGGCCCCACCTCGTCCAGCAGCCCCGCGCAGGCGTCCAGCAGCCGCTCGTACCGCTCCTGGCTGCGCTGCTGCACCGGCCGGCGGCGGGCCCCGGCGGCCCCGGCGGCCGGGGCGGCCGGTGCGCGGGAGGCGGGGGCGGCGGACGCGGCGCGCTGCGGGGTCATGGCGCCACTCTGCCGCATCCGGTCGGACCGGGGCGAATCCCGACCGGACCGGTGTGGTTGGGTGTCGGACCATGAACGAGCAGCAGGTGGTCAGGGTCCAGCGGGCGGGGCGGATCGAGGACGGGGCCTGTCGGCACCTGCTGGTCTGGCGGGCCGGTCCGGGCTGGCGGATGGCCGGTTCGGGCGTCCTCGGCGGCGGGCTCGGCGAACGCCACTGGGTGCTCAACGCGCAGGTGCGGGCCGGGTACGGGCGGATGGACCCGGCCGAGCACCTGGCCGAACTCGCCGCCGCGCAGGGCCTGTCCGGGCCCGGCACGGGACTGATGACGGCCGCCGAGGTGGACGCCTGCACCTGGGCCGAGGACGGCGGCGCCACCGCCGTGGTCACCACCGGCATCGGCGTCCCGACCTGGGCCGCCGCGCCCGACCTCCCGTCCGGGTACGCGCCCGGCACCATCAACATCCTGGCGGTCGTCCCCGCGCCGGTCTCCGACGCCGGGCTGGTCAACCTGCTCACCACCGCCACCGAGGCCAAGGTCCAGGCCCTGCTGGAGGCCGGGTACGACTGCTCCGGCACCCCCTCCGACGCGCTCTGCGTCGCCGTCCGCACCGCCCGCCCGGGCCGGGCCCCCGAGCCGTTCGGCGGCCCCCGCTCGCCGTGGGGCTCCCGGCTGGCCCGGGCCGTCCACCGCGCCGTGCTGGCCGGGGCCCGCGCCGACCGGGAGCGCCGGGCCGGGTGGGACGGCCCGCCGACCCACCCGGCGACGCTGCCGGGCTGCGCGTGCGGGGACGTGCTGACGGCCGGGACGGTGGCGGTGGTCTGACCCGCCCTCAGGTGCCCGGCAGCCGGTCCTGGTCGATGGTGTAGACCCGGGTCGGGGCGGGGGCGTCGGCGCAGTGCCGGCCGAGCTCCTCCCAGCGGGACTCCGGGTTGCGCAGCGGGCGGTGGCAGCGGCGGCAGCGGACCACGGGGGCCGGGCGGCGCTCGACGGCCGTGCCGGGGATCGGGGGTTCGCTGCTGCGGGGCTGGTCGCTCACCGTCCCAGTTCACCACCGGGCGGTAGCGGCCGCGACAGGGGGGTGCCCGGCCGGGCCCGGTGAGCGGCCGGTCGGGCGCGGTGAGTGGCCAGCCGGGCCCGGGGAGTGCCCAGGGACCTCCAGCTTTCGTCCAGGCGATCTTCACCGGTCCGTCCGGTCGGATCGTACGACTGTTCACCGGTTGTCTGCGGGCGGGTCATCTCCGGGGATGAACCTCCATCAGGCGAAGGCGAGGTTCCGCTTCCGCACCACCAGAGACCAGCTAAGGGGAAATCCCGTGGACCTTCCCGGCTTCCGGGTGTCGCGCCGCCGGGCCGACGAGATGACCATCGCCGAGCAGTACGAGTACTGGCAGGACGTCCGCAAGGGCCTGTCGCGGCGCAGCGTGCTGCGGGCCGGCATCTTCGGTGCCGCGGCCGCCGCCGCCGGGCCGATGCTGCTCAGCCGCACCGCGTACGCCGACACGCCCGGCTCGGCCGTGGTGCCGTTCGGCCGGCACCTGGCGTTCGGCAACGACCCGGCCACCCAGATGCGGGTGGGCTGGCAGGTGCCGTCCGCCGTCGCCAACCCCGTCCTGCGGGTGGGCACTTCGCCCACCGACCTGAGCCAGACCGTGCAGGCCGAGATCCGCAACCTGCACAGCGACTACGGCACCGGCGCCCCGCTGGAGCAGTACTACGGGCACGCCGCGCTCGACAAACTCTCGCCGGACACCACCTACTACTACGCGGTGGGCCACGACGGCCTGGAGGCCGCGTCCGGCCCGGTGAACTCCTTCACCACCGGCCCCGCGGGCAGCGGCTCCGCGCTGAAGCCGTTCACCTTCACCGCGATGGGCGACCAGGGCGCCAGCAGCCAGGCCGCGCTGGAGAACGCGCAGATCACCGCGCAGAACCCGGTCTTCCACCTGCTCGCCGGCGACATCTGCTACGCCGACTCCAGCGGCCAGGGCAAGCTGACCGACAGCTACAACCCCGGGGTGTGGGACAGCTACCTGAAGCAGATCGAGCCGGTCGCCCAGTCGGTGCCGTGGATGGTCGCCACCGGCAACCACGACATGGAGTCCTGGTACTCGCCCAACGGCTACGGCGGCCACGCCAAGCGCCTGGACCTGCCCACCAGCGGCCCCACCGGCTGCCCCAGCGTGTACGCCTTCACCTACGGCAACGTCGCGGTGCTGTCGCTGGACGCCAACGACGTCTCCTACGAGATCCCCGCCAACCGCGGCTACTCGGGCGGCGCCCAGACCAGCTGGCTGGAGAAGACCCTCGCCGACCTGCGGGCCACCCCGACGATCGACTTCGTCATCGTCTTCTTCCACCACTGCGCCTACGCGGTGACCACCAACCACGTCTCCGACGGCGGCGTCCGGGAGAAGTGGGCCCCGCTGTTCGACAAGTACGCGGTCGACCTGGTCATCAACGGCCACAACCACATGTACGAGCGCACCGACCCGATCCGCGGCGGCAGGCCGACCCGCACCGCGGCCGTCGGCGACAGCGTCGACCCCGTCACCGACGGCACCACGTACATCGTGGCGGGCGGCGGCGGCGCCAGCCTGTATAGCCTGCCGGCGAACGGCGCGGAGAGCTACGCGGGTAACGTCAAGGACGTCTCCGGCGTCACCGCCGGGTACTTCGGCTCCGGCGGCAAGGTCACCGAGGCGGTCGACTGGTCCCGGGTGCGCTACCGCGGGCACAACCTGCTCGCCGTGGACGTCAAGCCCGCCGCCCCCGGCGGCACCGCCACGCTCACCGTGCGCGGCATCTCGGTGGAGGGCGCCAAGGCCGGCACCGAGATCGACCGGATCACCATCACCCGCACCGCCGCCACCGTCGACACCCCCGCCTTCGGCTCCGGCGCGCTGCTCGCCGGCGCCGCGCTCGCGGCCGGCGCCGGGTACGCGGGCTACGCCGCCTGGCAGAAGCACCGCAGCGGCCTCGACCTCCCCGTCGCCTGACCGTCTCCTGACGCATCGGATCACCTGATTACCTGATGAACGCCGCACACCGGCGGACCCCGGCCGGGACCACCCGTCCCGGCCGGGCCCCGCAGCTCACCGTCTTCGCCGGCACCCGCCCCGAGATCGTCAAACTCGCCCCCGTCGTGCACGCCCTGCGCGCCGCCGGGGCCGGCGTCCGGGTGATCGCCACCGGCCAGCACCACGACCGGCGGATGGCCGGAACCTTCTTCGCCGACCTCGGCGTCCCGCCCGACACCGCCTGGGAGCTGACCGGCGACGAACCCGCCCGCACCGGCGGCCTGCTCGCCCACGCGCTGGCCCACTTCGCCGCCGGGCCCCGGCCCGACCTGGCGATCGTCCAGGGCGACACCTGGACGGTGCCGCTGGTCGCCCTCGCCGCCCGGCGGCACGGCGTCCCCGTCGCGCACGTCGAGGCCGGGCTGCGCTCGCACAACCCGCTCTCGCCCGAGGAGAGCAACCGCACCGTCGCCGCCGACCTCGCCACCCTGCATTTCGCCCCCACCGAGGGCGCCCGCGCCAACCTGCTGCGCGAGGGCGTCCCCGCCGCCGCCGTGCACGTGGTCGGCAACACCGTGCTCGACGTGCTGCGGACGTCGGGGGTCCGAGCCGTGCCGGTGGAGCGGCGGCGCGGCGTGCTGGTCACCGCGCACCGGCCCGGCACCGTCGACGCGTACCAGCGGCTGGCCGCGCTGACGGCCACCGTCCGCGCACTGGCCGACCGGCACGGCCCGGTGGTGTTCCCGCTGCACCCGCGCACCGCCGACCGGCTGGACGCGCACGGGCTCCGAACGGCCCTGGAACACCCGGGAATCGAGCTGATCGAACCCCAACCGCACCGGCGGATGCTGGAGTTGACCGCCTCCTCGGCGCTGGTCGCCACCGACTCCGGCGGACTCCAGGAGGAGGCCGGCTGGTTCGGCGTCCCCGCCGTGGTGCTGCGCGAGAGCACGCCCCGGCCCGAGGGCGTCGCGCTCGGCCAGGCCGCACTCGTCGGCCTCGACCCCGAACGGGCGCTCGCCGCCGCCCGGCGGCTGCTCGACCCCGCCGAACAGCACCGGATCGCCGAACTCCCCTGCCCCTACGGGGACGGGCGCACCGGCGAGCGGATCGCGGAGCTGGTCGTCGAGGCGTACCGGGCCGACCGGCTCGCGCTGCGCGAACCCGGGGAGGGCTGATGCGGATCCTCGCCATCGGCTCGCACCCCGACGACATCGAACTCGGCTGCGGCGCAACGCTGTTGAAGGCCCGGGAGGAGGGCGCCCGGCTCGCCCTGCTGGTGCTCACCGACGGGCGGCTCGGCCCCGGCGACCCCGAACTCCGCGACCGCGAACAGCAGTCCGCCGCACGGCAGTTGGGTGCCGAGCTGTACCGCGGCGGCTTCCGCGACGGCGAGTTGACGCACGACGCCGCACTCACCCGGCGGATCGAGGACGTCCTCACCGACTTCCGCCCCGACCTGGTCCTCACCCACGCCCCCGCCGACTCCCACCAGGACCACCGGGCCGCCGCCCGGGCCACCGTCGCCGCCGCCCGCACCCACCCCCACCTGCTGCACTACGAAGGCCCCACCACCTTGGACTTTCAGCCCACCGTCTACAGCGACGTCACCGGACACGTCCCCGGCAAGCTCGCCCTGCTGCGCCACCACCTCTCCCAGGTGGTCGGCTCCCGCCGGGTCGACCTCGACGCGCTCGCCGCCCAGGCCCGCTTCCGCGGCTTCCAGGGCCGCCTGGAGGCCGCCGAGGCGTTCACCGCCACCCGCAGCCTGCTCAGCCTGGGCGTCGGCGCGGTCACCGTGCCCCGCCAGGTGACGGCATGACGGCGCGGCCGCGCTGCCGGGGCGTCCTGCTGGACCTGGACGACACGCTCTACCCGCAGGCCGCCTTCCTCGCCGCCGCCTGGGACGCGGTCGCCGCCGCCGGGCCGGCCCCGCTGCGCGCGCCGCTGCGGGCCGCCCTGGACGAGGTGTGCGCGCAGGGCAGCGACCGGGGGCGGATCGTCGACCGGGCGCTGGAGCGGATCGGGATCGCGGACCGGGAGCTGGCCGCAGAACTGGTCGGCGTCTTCCGGGCGTTCCGGCCGGCGCTGCTCGACCCCCACCCCGGCGTCGCCGAGCGGCTGGCCCGGCTCGCCGAAGCCGTCCCGCTGGTGGTGCTCACCGACGGCAACCCGCCGCAGCAGCGCGCCAAACTCGCCGCCACCGGCCTCGCGCCGCTGCTGCCGCAGGTGGTGTGCACCGACGAACTGCCCGGCGGCCGGGCCGCCCGCAAACCCGCCCCCGACGGCTTCCGGCGCGCCCTGGAACTGCTCGGCCGCGCCCCCGGCGAAGTGCTGATGGTCGGCGACCGGCCGGACAAGGACGTCGCCGGAGCGGCCCGGCTGGGCATCCCGGTGATCCGGGTCCGGCAGGGCGAGTACCGCCGACAGGCCGACACCGGAGCCGAATCGGCCTCCCTCGCGACCGCCGCCGAGGCGCTCGACCTCGTGCGGGAGGCGCTGTGAGGAGGCCCTGGCGGCTGCTGCCCGCCCTGGCGGCGGCCGGACTGCTCTGCTGGCGCCCGGTGTGGGCGCACCACGCGCTCGCCGCGCTGCTCGCCGCCGTGTTCGGCCTGTACCTGCTGCGGCACCTGGTGCTGCTCGCCGGCGCGCTGCACGCCCGCACCGAACCGGCCACCGAGGTTGGGGAGTTGCCGAGCGTGACGGTGCTGGTGCCGTGCCACGACGAGGCGAGGGTCGTCGACGGTCTGACCCGGGCGCTGGCCGCCCTCGACTACCCGGCCGACCGGCTCGACGTGGTGTTCGTCGACGACCGCTCCGCCGACGACACCGGCGACCGGCTGGAGCGCGCCGCCGCCGGGCACCCCAACTGGCGGGTGCTGCGCCGCGCCGCGGACGCCGCCGGCGGGAAGTCCGCCGCGCTGAACGAGGCGCTGGAGCTGGTCCGCGGCGAGATCACCGTGGTCTTCGACGCCGACCACCAGCCCGAACCCGGCTGCCTGCGCGCCCTGGTGCGGGTCTTCGACGACCCCGGCACCGCCGCCGCGCAGGGCCGCTGCGTGGTCCGCAACCCCGGCGACAGCCTGATCGCCCGGCTGGTCGCCGTCGACTACCTGTGCGGCTACCTGGTCAACATGGCCGGACGGCGCAGCGCCTTCGGCCTGCCCGCGTACGGCGGCGCCAACTGCGCGGTGCGCACCCCGGTGCTGCGCGCGCTCGGCGGCTGGAACACCGACTCCGTCACCGAGGACACCGACCTGACCGTCCGGGTCTGGCTCGCCGGGCACCGGGTCGGCTACACCGAGGACGCCGTCGACACCGAACTCGCCGTCACCACGCTGCGCGGCTACTGGCGCCAGCGCTACCGCTGGGCGCGCGGCCACCAGCAGGTCTGCGCCGACCACCGGGGCCCGCTGCTGCGCTCCCGCCACCTGGGCCCGGCCGGCAAGGCGGAGGCGCTGATGTTCCTGTACCTGTACCACGTGCCGGTGTTGTGCGCGGTGGCGCTGCTGCTGGCGGGCGTCGAGGCGTCCTGGCCGGGGCTGGCGCTGACCGTGCCGCTGTGGCCGCTCGCCCCGCTGATGCTGGCCGGGCCGGTGCTGGAGATCGGCGGCGGCCTGATCCGGGCCGGGACCAGGCGCCGGGAGGTGCTGCTCCTGCTGCTGTTCCCCGCGCTGTTCGTGCTCTCCGTGCTGCTGTGCACCCGGGCCCTGATCGACCGCCGGATCGGCTCCGCGTACTCCTGGGTGAAGACCGAGCGCACCGCGGCGGCGCCCAACGCGGCGATCGGAGCGGGGCTGTGAGGACGGGGAAGGCGCGGGCGGGAGCGGTGCGGGTGGACGGGGCGGCGGCGGGCGCGGTGCGGGCGCGGTCGGCCGTCGGCCCGGCCCGGCCGGTCGCCCCGGTGCTGCGGGTGCTGGCCGTCGTCGCCGCGACCCTCGCCCTCGGCCGCTGGGCGGCCGGGCCGGTCACCCGGGCCGAGGCGGCCGCGACCGCGGCGGCGGCCCGCTGGTGCGGCCTCACGTCGGCCCGCCAACTGCCCGGCACCGACCTGGTGCACGGCTTCCACGGCCACCAGCCGTTCTTCATCCGGATCAGCCCGTCCTGCTCGGCGCTGACCGTGGCGGCGGCCTGCGCGGGCGTGTCGCTGCTGGTCCTCGGCGGGAGCCTGCGCCGGCGGCTGGTCGGCGCGGCGGCCGCGGCGGCGCTGTTCACCGCGGCGAACCTGGCCCGGCTGGTGGCCGTGCTGTGGGTCGGCCAGGACTACGGCATCCCCACGATGGTCGGCTTCCACGACTGGGGCGGGACGCTGTGGTCGTACCTGATGCTGCTGCTCGCGGTGCTGCTGATGGTCGCGCTGCGGATCGAGAGGCGTGCGGGGGAAGCGAGTTGACGACGGACGAGCGGGAGGCGGAGATGACCGTGCGGGTGCTGGTGACCGGGGGCGGCGGCCCGGCCGGGGTGGTGCTGGCCCGGGAGGTCGCGCGGGCCGGGATGGTGCCGGTGGTCGGCGACGCGGACCCGCAGGGCGCCGGGCTGCACCTCGGGTACGAGGGCGCGGTACTGCCGTCGGCGCGGGACGGCGGGTTCGGGACGGCGCTGCTGGGCGTCGCGGTGGAACGCGGGTGCGCCGCCGTGGTGGTGACGGTCGGCGAGGAGCTGGAGCAACTCGCCGGACGGGAGCGCGAGTTCACCGACAAGGGGATCGCGGCCTGGTTCCCGGGGGAGCGGACCGTCACCGCCTGCCTGGACAAGTGGGCCTTCGCGGGGGCGATCGCCGGGATCCCCGCCCCCGGCACGGCCCTCGGCGGGCCCGGCGCCCTGCCCGGCCCGTGGATCGTCAAGCCGCGCCGCGGCCGGGGCTCGCGCGACGTGCACGCGGTCCACGACCCGGCGGACTTCCCCACCCTGCTGCGGCGCGTCCCGGAACCGATCGTGCAGACCCTGCTGCCCGGACGGGAGTTCACCGCGGACTGCCTGATCGGCCGGGACGGCACCGTGCACGCCGCCGTCCCGCGCTGGCGCACCCAGGTGCGCGGCGGCATCGCCACCCGGGGCACCACCTTCGCCGACCCGCGGGTGGACGAGCTGGTGGAGCGGCTGACCGGGGCGCTCGGCCTGACCGGACTGGTCAACGTCCAGGGCTTCCTGGCGGCGGACGGGCCGGCCCGGGTGGTGGAGGTCAACCCGCGCTGCTCCGGC
Organism: Kitasatospora sp. NPDC004272; assembly: GCF_053603035.1. Taxonomy (NCBI): domain Bacteria; kingdom Bacillati; phylum Actinomycetota; class Actinomycetes; order Kitasatosporales; family Streptomycetaceae; genus Kitasatospora; species Kitasatospora sp. NPDC004272. The sequence continues at coordinate 28,358 of NZ_JBSGET010000068.1, forward strand.
GGCCTGCCGATCTCGCTGGCGGCGGGCGCCGACCTGGTCGGCCAGTACCTGCGGCTGCTGCTCGGCGGGGCGGCGGACCCGGCGGCGCTGCGCTACGAGCCGGGGGTGACCACGGTGCGCAGCTTCACCGAGCACCGGGTGCACGGGTTCGGGCCAGATGTGCGGGTGGCCGAAGGGGGTTGAGGGGGCGTCGGCGCTGGTGGGGCGGGGAGCGCGGATGGCCCGAACTGTGCGTACATGACCAACACTTGGTTGTCGAATGCACCCATCGCGCCTAGCGTCGTGGCGCCGGCGCGGCCGTACGGGAGACGGCCCCGCCCCCGCCACCACCACCGGGGCGGCGCGGCGCCGGCTCTTTCGAGGAAGGGCCACCACCTCGCATGTGCGGGATCACCGGATGGGTCTCGTTCGACCGGGACCTGAGCACGGAACACGCCACCCTCGCCGCGATGACCGCCACCATGGCCTGCCGCGGCCCGGACGCCGCCGGCGTCTGGCTCGACACCCACGTCGGCCTCGGCCACCGGCGGCTCGCCGTCATCGACCTCGACGGCGGCCGCCAGCCGATGGCCGCCGAGCACGACGGCCGCACCGTCCTCGTCACCACCTACAGCGGCGAGATCTACAACTACCGCGAACTGCGCGCCGAACTGACCGCCCGCGGCCACGCCTTCCGCACCGAGAGCGACACCGAGGTCGCCCTGCACGCCTACCTGGAGTGGGGCGAGGCGTTCACCGAGCACCTCAACGGCATGTACGCCTTCGCGCTCTGGGACCCGCGCACCGAGGAACTGCTGCTGGTGCGCGACCGGATGGGCATCAAACCGCTCTACTACTGGCCCACCCCCGACGGCGTGCTGTTCGGCTCCGAACCCAAGGCCATCCTCGCCCACCCCGCGGCGCGCGCCGTCGTCGACGCCGAGGGCCTGGCCGAACTGCTCGCCCTCACCAAGACCCCCGGCCACGCCGTCTACCGCGGCATGCGCGAACTCAAGCCCGGCCACACCCTGCGGGTCCGCCGCCAGGGCATCACCGAACGCCGCTACTGGGCGCTGGAGTCGTACGAGCACACCGACGACCTGCCCACCACCATCGCCACCGTCCGCGAACTGCTCGACGACATCGTCGCCCGCCAGCTGATCGCCGACGTCCCGCTGTGCACCCTGCTCTCCGGCGGCCTCGACTCCTCGGTGATCACCGCGCTCGCCGCCCGCGGCCTGGCCGCCGCCGGACGGGGCCCGGTGCGCTCCTTCGCCGTCGACTTCACCGGCCAGACCGAGAACTTCGTCCCCGACCAGCTGCGCGGCACCCCGGACGGCCCCTACGCGCACGCGCTGGCCGAGCACGTCGGCTCCGCGCACCGCGACATCGTGCTGGACACCGCCGACCTGATGGACCGCCGCAACCGGGACGCCGTGCTCGCCGCCCGCGACCTGCCGAGCGGCCTCGGCGAGGGCGACACCTCGCTCTACCTGCTGTTCAAGGCGATCCGCGAACAGTCCACCGTCGCGCTGTCCGGCGAGTCCGCCGACGAGGTGTTCGGCGGCTACCTGTGGTTCCACCACCCGGACGCCGTCTCCCACGACGGCTTCCCCTGGATGTACGTCCTCGCCAAGGGCTTCACCGGCGGCACCCCCCGGCTCGGCCCGCACTCCCTGCTCGCCCCCGGCCTGCTCGCCAAGCTCGACCTCCCCGGCTACCGGGACGCCCGCTACCGCGAGGCGCTCGCCGAAGTCCCCCGGCTGGCCGGGGAGAGCGGCCACGAACGCCGGATGCGCGAGATCAGCCACCTGCACCTGACCCGCTTCGTGCAGAGCCTGCTCGACCGCAAGGACCGCGCCTCGATGGCCGTCGGCCTGGAGGTCCGCGTCCCGTTCTGCGACCACCGCCTGGTCCAGTACGTCTTCAACACCCCCTGGGCGATGAAGAACTTCGACGGCCGGGAGAAGTCCCTGCTGCGCGCCGCCGCCCGCGACGTGCTCCCCGAGGCCGTCGCCCAGCGCGTCAAGAGCCCCTACCCCTCCACCCAGGACCCGCGCTACGCCGAGGCGCTGCGCGCCGAACTCGGCGAACTGCTGGCCGACCGCGACGCCCCCGCCCGCGACCTGCTCGACCTCGCCGCCACCCGCACGGCCGTCGCCGACGCGCCCGGCACCGACCTGCGCAACGCCGGCGAGGTGGTGCTGCTGCTCGACGGCTGGCTGCGCCGGCACCGGGTGTCGCTGGAGCTGTAGGGCACGGGAGCCTCGGGGCGTCGGCGGGGCGGGGCCGGACGGGTGCGGGCCGCCGCCGGCCCTCCGGGGTCACCGCGGGCGGCGGACGGTCAGGCCGCGGCAGCGCCAGGACAGTCGGCGGGCGTTCGGGCGCGGGCGGCGGTGGCCGTAGCGGCCGCCCGCGACGGACAGGTTGACGATGATCCAGGCCCGCCAGTCGGGGCCGACGCCGCGGCCGTCGGCGTGCACCTCGCGGCCGTCCAGCTCCCAGCGGACCGAGTCGGTGCCGAAGGTGCAGGCGACGGCGAACCAGCGGCCCGGCGTCACCAGCCCGTCCAGGTAGGCCGGGTCGCCGGGGCGGACGTGGTTGCTCAGCTCCAGCAGCCGCGGGTGGTCGTCGTGGTACTCCAGCACGTCCACCTCCCCGTGGCCGGTCTGCGGCCGGCCGGGGGCGGCGTCCCGCCCCCAGGTCCAGATCGCGGGCCAGACGCCCTGGTCCGCCGTCACCTGGCAGCGGGCCTCCAGCCGGTCGCCGGGCCGCAGTTCGAAGCCGCCCGCGGTGCCCTCGGTGGTCACCAGCGGGGTGCGCCAACTGCCCGCGTTCTCCCGCAGCGCGGTGAACCGGTCCCCGTCCGGGCCGTAGCCGGGCACCAGGTGGTCGAGCTTGTTGTCGCCGGTGTTGCGCCCGCCCGGCGGGTACGCGGAGGAGGCCCCGGCGGCCCACTGCGAACGGTCCGAGAACGGGGCGTCGAACACGACGGGCGCCGAGGAGGGGTCGGCGGGCGGGGACGGGTCGGACGGCGGGGTGGTCATTCGGTCACGCTCCGGCGGTGCGGTGGAGGACGGGCAACCCGGGGCATTCCCGGCGAAACGCCGCGTCATCCCCCGGTCGCCGGGCGCGCGGAAGTGCGCCGGGGCGTGCGGTGGCACACTGCGGCACGCCACCGCCGGTTTCAGGACTCCCGGTCGTCGGCCCCGGTGGCGAGGACGCGCAGGGCGGCGAGCAGGGCGGCCGCGTCGGGTGCGGGCAGGGCGGCCAGGAACTCCCGTTCGGTGCGCAGCCGGACCTCCTCCGCCCGGTCGAGCAACTGCCGTCCCCGGTCGGTGAGTCGGACGGTGTTCTTGCGGCGGTCGGCGGGGCTGCGGACCCGTTCGGCCAGCGACTTCGCCTCCAGGGCGTCGACCAGCGCGACCATCGTGGTGCGGTCCACGCCCAGCCGTCCGGCGGCCTCCTGCTGGGAGAGCGGGGTACCGGCGGCCAGTACGGCGAGCACGGCGAGTTCGCGCCCGTCCGTGCCGAGCGGGGCGAGCGCCCGGGCGGAGGTCTCGGTGTAGCGCAGGTGGGCGTGCTTGAGCAGGTAGCCGAGCCGGTCGGTGAGCTGCTCGGGGCGGGCGTCGCTGGTCATGGGGCGAGGATAGCTGGGGCCGCTGATGTTCACGGGGGGCGATAGTCAGCAGCGCTGACGATCGGCTAGGCTGACGAAACATGGACCGACTCACCCCGCCGGAGGTCACCTTCGGCGTCAAGACCACACCCATGCGCGTCGGCTACCCCGAGATCCTGCGGGTCTGGGAGGAGGCCGACGAACTCCCCGAACTCGCCGACGCCTGGCTCTGGGACCACCTGATGCCCCTCGTCGGCCCCAAGGACGGCGACGTCCTGGAGGGCTGGACCCTGCTCAGCGCGCTCGCCGCCCGCACCCGGCGGCTGCGGCTCGGCCTGCTGGTCACCGCCAACCCGCTGCGCCACCCCGCGCTGCTCGGCAAGATGGCCACCACCGTCGACGTCCTCTCCGGCGGGCGGCTGGTCATGGGCCTCGGCGTCGGCGGCACCCACCAGCCCGCCGGGGCGGGCGGCATCGCGGGCGAGAACCCCGCCGTCGCCGAGTACGCCGGCTACGGCCTCGACCTGGTGCCACCCGGCGAGGGCATCGCCCGGCTCGCCGAGACCGTCGAGGTGCTGCGCGGCATGTGGAGCGGCGAGGCGTTCGACTACGCCGGGCGCTGGACCACCCTGACCGGCAACCACAACCGGCCGGGCCCGGTGCAGCGCCCCGGCCCGCCGATCCTGATCGGCGGCTGGGGGACGAGACTGCTGCGCCTGGTCGCCGAACGGGCCGACATCTGGAACGTCCCCGGCCCGCCGCACAACGACGTCGCCGCCGTCGCCGAACGCGCCCGCGTGCTGGACGCGCACTGCGCCGCGATCGGCCGCGACCCCGCGACGCTCACCCGCTCCGTGCAGTACATCGTCTCCTACCAGGACCCGGCCCGGGACCGGGCCGTGCTCGCCGAGCTGATCGCCGCGGGCTTCACCCACCTGGTGCTGAGCCTGCGCGCGCCCTACCCGCCGGGCGTCGCGAAGTGGCTGGTGCAGGAGATCGTCCGGCCGCTGCGCGGGGAGTGACGCGCGCTCGGGCGGTGGGCGTTCAGGCGGTGGGCGTTCGGGAGGTGGGCGCTCGGGCGGTGGGCGTTCAGGCGGTGGGCGGGAAGTCGGCGTCGACCAGGGCGGCCGCCCGGGACGGGTCGTGCCCGGCGCGGCGCAGCAGGCCGTCCAGGAGGTAGCTGCCCGGCTCGGCGGGGTGGTGGACCTCCAGGCGCAGGTCGGTGGAGAAGCGGTCCCAGGCCAGCGCGGCGTCCAGGTCGGGGCGCCGGACGGCCAGTTCCTCCAGCAGCCGCCAGGCCAGCGCGGAACGCTCCTCGCGCCGGGCCGGGTCGCAGGCTTCCAGGGCCGCCGCGATCCGCCGGTCCTCCGGCCGCTCCACCGCCAACTCGGCCAGCACCGGCAGCAGTTCGGGCCGGCCGAGGACCGCGGCGGCGGACAGCGTCAGCGGGTGCGGCTCCACGTACGTCTCCAGCAGGTCGATCAGCCGGGGCAGCACCGACGCGTCCTGACGGTTGGCCAGGCCGCGCACCGCCTCCTCGGCGACCTCCTCGTCCTCGTCGTCCAGCCGCTCGTGCAGCGCGGCCCGGACCGCCGGGCCGTACGCCTCGCCCTGGGTGCCGAGCCCGAACACCGCCGCGTCCCGCACCGGCGGGGCCGCGTCCCGGCTGAGCGCCAGCAGGGCGCGCACCCGGGGCGAGTCCCGGACCGGCTCGCCCACGAACGGCAGCGCCTTCGCCACCGCCAGCCGGACGGCCCCGTCCGGGTGCCCGGCCAGGTCCAGCAGCACCGGCAGCGCCCGCTCGTCCTGCGCCGCCCCCAGCACGTCCACCAGCACGGACAGCGCGGGCCCGTCCGGCTCCCGCCCGGCCCGGGGCAGCACGGTGGCCACCGCCCAGGCCCGCAGCGCGTCCGCCCCGGGCGCGGTGCGCGCCGCCAGCCGCCGGTAGCCGGCGGCCCGTTGGGAAGGCTCGGCGGATGACAGCAGGGCGGCCGCCGCGCGCAGGTCGTCGTCCGGGGCCCAGGTCTCGTCGCTCACCCGGCCGAGTGTGGCCGGTCCGGGCGGGCGCCCGCCACGGGATTACCGGGCCGGTCAGGCCGGGCGGGTGGCCGCCTCCAGGGCGATCAGGACGGAGCGGTACGTGCGGCCGGTGGCGTGGTCCATGCCGATCTCGCACGTCCGGTTGGCGCTCAGGTGGTCGTCGAAGTTCCGGGCGAGCACCTCGGCGGCCTCCTGCCGGGTCGCCGAGGCGGTCAGCTCCTCGTGCAGCAGGCCGCGGTCGCCCGCGAAGCCGCAGCACTCGGCGTACACCGGGGTCACCACCTCGCCGCTGACCGCCCCGGCGACGGCGGCCAGGTCGCCGACCACGTCCAGGTGGCGCATCGAGCAGGTGGGGTGCAGCACGGCACTGGCCAGCGGGGCGGTGACGGTCAGCTGCGGCAGCAGGCCGGCCGCCCAGCTGGTGGAGTCGACGACGGTCAGCCCGGCGTGGCGCTCGCGGTTCTCCGCCGTCAGGTACGGCAGCACCTCCTCGGCGATGCCGAGCGTGCACGAGGAGGCGTCGACCACCAGCGGCAGCTCGCCGTGGCCGGTCCACTCCCAGGCCCGTTCGACGATCCGGTTCGCCATCAGCGCGTTGCCGTCGTCGTACCCCTTGGAGTGCCAGATGGTCGCGCAGCACGTCCCCGGCAGGTCGGCGGGGATCCACACCGGCTTCCCGGCCCGCCGGGAGACGTCCACCACCGCCTGCGGCAGCGAGGCGTGCCGCCCGCCGCCGGTGGAGTCGAAGATCCGGTTCACGCAGGCCACGTAGTAGACGGCCGCCGCCTCCGCGCGCGGCCCGGTGGGCGGCAGCGCCTTCGCCGCGCCGGACGGGATCTCCGGCAGCCAGGCCGGGACGAGGTCGGGCCGGACGGCGGCGCGGGCCAGGCCGGTGGCGCCGGCCAGCAGCCGGTCGGGCAGGTGGGCGGCCGCGGTCAGCCCGGTGCGGGCGGCGGCCTCCAGCAGCGCGAAGCGGTCCGCGGCCGTCGCGGCGTTCCGCTCCTCGAAGGCGGAGTGCCGCCGGTGCCGGAACTCCTTCATCAGCGCGCCGGTGTCGATGCCGACCGGGCAGGCCAGCTTGCAGGTGGAGTCGCCCGCGCAGGTGTCCACGGCGTCGTAGCCGTACGAGTCGAGCAGCTCGTCCAGCACCTTCGAGCCCTCCTGCTGCCGGGTCATCTCGCGGCGCAGCACGATCCGCTGGCGCGGCGAGGTGGTCAGGTCGTGGCTGGGGCAGACCGCCTCGCAGAAGCCGCACTCGATGCACGGGTCGGCGATCGCCTCGACCGTCGGGATCGACTTGAGGCCCTTGAGGTGGATCTCCGGGTCGCGGCTGAGCACCACCCCCGGGGCGAGGATGCCGTGCGGGTCGAACAGCTCCTTGATCCGCCACATCAGCGCGGTCGCCCGCTCGCCCCACTCCAGCGCCAGGTACGGCGCGAGGTTGCGCCCGGTGGCGTGCTCGGCCTTCAGCGCGCCGTCGAAGCGCTCGACGGTCATCGTGCAGAACGCGTCCATGAAGGCGGCGTAGCGGCGGACGTCCTCGGGGCGGGCGGCGTCGAAGGTCAGCAGGAAGTGCAGGTTGCCGTGCGCGGCGTGCCCGGAGACCGCCGCGTCGAAGCCGTGCGCGGCCTGCAGTTCGAGCAGCGCCGTGCACGCCTCGGCCAGCCGGGCGGGCGGGACGGCGAAGTCCTCGGTGATCAGCGTGGTGCCGGACGGGCGGGACCCGCCGACGGCCGTCACGAACGCCTCCCGGGCGTGCCAGTACCCGGCGGCCACGGCCCGGTCGCGGGTGAACTCGTTGTCGGCGGAGGCCACCGGGCGGACCAGGTCCAGTCCCCGCACGACCCGGCGGGCGGCCCGCTCGTACCCGTCGAGGGTCTCGTCGTCCGGGGCGCGGAACTCCACCAGCAGGGCCGTCACCTCGCGCGGGACCCCGGCCCAGTCGGCCGGGACGCCCCGGACGGCGGCCAGCGCGCGCAGCGTGTTGCCGTCCATCAGCTCCACCGCGCGGGCGCCCAGGCCGGTGAAGTCCGGCACGGCGGCCGCCGCGGCCGCCAGCGACGGGAAGAACAGCAGCGCGGTGGAGGTGCGGCGCTCCAGCGGCACCGTCTCGAACACCGTGTCCGCGATGAAGCCGAGGGTGCCCTGGGAGCCGACCACCAGGCCGCGCAGGATCGCCGCCGGGGTGTCGCCGTCCAGCAGCGCGTCCAACCGGTAGCCGTTGGTGTTCTTCAGCTCGTACTTGGCCCGGATCCTGGCCACCAGCGCGGGGTCCGCCTCGACCTCCCGCTTCAGCGCCAACAGGCCCTCGCAGAGCGCCGGTTCGGCCTCCCGCAGCCGCTCGTCGGCGTCCGCCGCGCCGGTGTCCACCACGGTGCCGGACGGCAGCACGAACGTCACCTCGGACAGCAGCCGGTACGAGTTGCGGGTGGTGCCCGCCGTCATCCCGCACGCGTTGTTCGCCACCACCCCGCCCACCGTGGCCACCCGCCCGCTCGCCGGGTCCGGCCCCAGCAGCCGCCCGTGCCGGGCCAGCGCCGCGTTCGCCCGCAGCACCGTGGTGCCCGGTGCGATCCGGGCCCGCACCCCGTCCGGCAGCAGCCGGACACCGGTCCACGCGCGGCGGACGTCCACCAGGACGTCCTCGCCCTGCGCCTGCCCGTTCAACGACGTCCCCGCGGCCCGGAACACCAGGGTGCGGCCGTTGCGGTGCGCGTACCCGAACACGGCCGCCACGTCCTGGACCGTCTCGGCGAGCACCACCACCTGCGGCACGAAGCGGTACGGGCTCGCGTCGGAGGCGTACTTCACCAGGTCCGACACCTTGCTCAGCACCTTCGCCCCGCCCAGCAGCTCCGTCAGACCCGCCCGCAGCGGCTCCGGCGTCCCGGCCGCCCGCGCGTCCGGGACCTTGTCCGGCGAGTCCAACAGCTCGGCGGGGCGCAGCAGTTGCGGGGACGGGACGAAGAGCGGCACGGCGCAGGTCCTTCTCGCGGAGGTCCGGGGGAGGGGCGGGGACGGTCCGTCGACCCGCCGCGCCCAGCCTGGCACCCCGACCGGCCGGAACGGCCGCACGACGCGCGGGGCTAGACTGGGCCGCGGTCACGACGCCCCCCGGGCGTCCGGGAGGCGCAGGAGGTGAGAGCGGTGGAGTGCAGTAGTCCGGGCCGAAGTCGGCCCCGCTCCGGGAAGTTCCCACCCGTTCCCGGCCCCCGGCAGCACCGCCCGCGCCGCGCCGCCCGCTGAACCCCGCGTTCCGCACCGGCACCGCCCCGCGCCGCGTCCGCCACCGGGGCCCGCCGCCCGTCCCGCTCCGCCCCGCTCCTCGGCCCGGGACCGGCGACACAGACCCGTGGAGGTACCGCCGTGTCCGACTGGCGTGTGCGCGCCGTGCGCGCGAGCAAGCGACCCTTCAGCCGCACCCCCGCCCGGCGCCCCGCCGACCGCGCCGCGGCCCCCGAACACTCCATGGACCCGCGCTCCGACCAGGGCCACGACACCGACCAGCCCGGCGCCCTGGAACGCTCCGTGGTCGACGCCGCCGTCTACCGCGACGGCCACCGGATAGAGGCCCCCGCCGGCCTCGCCGAGATCTACCGCGAACTCCCCGGCAAGCCCGGCACCATGGCCTGGATCGGCCTCTACCGCCCCGCCGAAGCCCAACTCATCGAAGCCGCCGAACAGTTCGACCTGCACGAACTCGCCCTGGAAGACGCCATCGTCGCCCACCAGCGCCCCAAACTGGAACGCTACGGCGACACCCTGTTCGTGGTGCTGCGCGCCGCCCGCTACCTCGACGACGTCGAGGAGGTCGACTTCGGCGAGATCCACCTCTTCGTCGGCCCCGACTTCGTCCTCACCGTCCGGCACTCCCAGTCGCCCGACATCTCCATGGTCCGCAGCCGCCTCGAAGCCGACCCCGACCTGCTCGCCCTCGGCCCCGAAGCCGTCCTCTACGCCGTCCTCGACGCCGTCGTCGACGGCTACGCCCCCGTCATCGCCGGCCTCCAGCACGACATCGACGAGATCGAGACCGAAGTCTTCGGCGGCGACCCCGAAGTCTCCCGCCGCATCTACGAACTCTCCCGCGAGGTCATCGAGTTCCAGCGCGCCACCGGCCCCCTGCTGGAGATCCTGCGCGCCCTCGAAGGCGGTTTCCAGAAGTACGGCACCGACGAGGAACTCCAGCGCTACCTGCGCGACGTCGCCGACCACGCCACCTACGCCGCCGAACGCGTCGACGGCTTCCGCCAGATGCTCCAGAACATCCTCACCGTCAACGCCACCCTCGTCTCCCAGCGCCAGAACGAGGAGATGAAGCAACTCGCCGAAGCCGGCCACGCCCAGAACGACGAGATCAAGAAGATCTCCTCCTGGGCCGCCATCCTCTTCGCCCCCACCCTCATCGGCACCGTCTACGGCATGAACTTCGAGGAGATGCCGGAACTCCACTGGGTCTTCGGCTACCCCTTCGCGATCGGCCTGATGGGCGTGGTCTGCGTCAGCCTCTACCTGATCTTCAAGCGCCGCAACTGGCTGTAGCCGACACCGGCGGAGTGCGGCGTGCGGGTTTTCAGGCCGGGGTGAGGAGGGTGAGGTGGCCGTCGAGGCGGCGGTAGAGGACGCGGCCGCGGTGGGTGGCCGGGTCGGTGTAGAAGAGGTAGGGCAGGTCGGCGGTGGTCAGGCGGGTGGCGGCCTGCCGGTCGGTGAGCGGCGGGGCGGGGTGCGGGCTGAGGGTGAGCGGGGTGGCGCGGTGGCGGGGCGGGCCGGCGGGGAGGGTGCGGGCCAGGCGGTAGCCGGTGGGGCCGATCCGGTGGACGACGGCGTCGGTCTCGGTGGCCGGGTCGGTGAACAGGTGGATGTCGTAGTCCATCGCGTCCAGGGTGCGGACCGCCGCGTCGGGTGAACACCACACCAGGACGGGCGACTTGACGCGGACGATGCGGGTGGAGAAGGACGCCGGCGGGGTGGGCGCGGCGGCCGGCCAAGGGCGGGGGCGCCAGCTCGCGGAGACGGAGCGGACCCGCTGGCGCAGGCCCTCCGCGAGCCGTTCGGCGGCCTCGCCCGCGGTCCGGGCGGCGAGCTGGACCCGGACCCGGCGCCCGTCGACCTCCGCGTTGACCTGGGCGAGCACCCGTTCCGGCCCCGCGGTGAGCCGGACCCGGACGGCCTCGACCAGGGCGGAGGCGTCCCGGCCGGCGGCGGTGATCCGGGCCCGGGCCAGGGCGAGCGCGTCACCGGGCAGGGGCAGGGGCAGGGGGAGGGAGGAGGTGGACACGGCGGGTGCTCCTTCCGGGAGGGAGGGGAGGGGAGGGGCGAGCGGGACGGCGGGTCAGTCCGTCGTCGGGTGGTTCGAGCGGGCGGGCCGGTGCGGGTGGGGGCGGTGCAGGGAGACCAGCAGGATCAGCAGGCAGAGCCCCACCGAGGCGGCGACCGTCAGGACGGCCGGGGCGGTCGGGCCGGGCCGTCCCGCGAGCAGGGTGGCGGCGGCCGAGGCGGCGGCCGCGATCGCGGTCAGGGCCGCGGTGAGGCGGACGGCGGTGGTGGGGGCGGGCGGGGCGGCCGGGGGTCGGGCGGGGAGGTGCGGGGGGTCGGGGCGGAGCAGGGCGTCCCAGGTGCGGGCCTGTTCGCGCTGCTCGGCGCGGTGTTCGGCGGCCGCCGCCCAGCGCAGCGCGGTGCCGGTGAGGGCGCCGGTCAGGGCCGCGCCGAGCGGGGCGTACCAGGGCAGCGGGGTGGTGAGCAGCAGCGCGGTCACGGCCAGTGCGGACCACCAGGCCAGGCAGGCGGCGGCCGCGAGGCGTGCGGCGCGCGGACGGTCGGGCCCGGCCCGCAGGTCGAGCAGCGCGGGCAGGTACCAGGCGCTGCCGGCGGTGGTCAGTGCGGCGGTGCCGAGGGCGAGGACGGGGTGGGCCACGGCGGTTCGACCTCCAGGACGTCCGGGGCGGGAGGGAGGGGCGGGGCGGAGAGGGAAGGAGGGGTGCCGTCCGCGGTCGCCTCCGTGGCCGGGGAGGGGAGGCGACCGCGGACGGCGGCTGGGGCCCGTCAGTCGGCGGGCGGGGCGGGGAGGCGGCGCGTTCCCCGGGCGGGCCGGTCGTAGTGGGCCGGGGCGGTCCCGTCCAGGTGCGGGGCCGGGGTGCCGTGGTTGTCGAGGTAGTCGGCGGCGGCGACGTCCGGGTGGTGCAGGTCGAAGGCCGGGGATTCGGAGCGGATCCGCGGCAGGGTGGTGAAGTTGTGCCGCGGCGGCGGGCAGGAGGTGGCCCACTCCAGCGAGCGGCCCCAGCCCCACGGGTCGTCGGCCTCGACCCTGGGCGCGTACTTGGCGGTCCGCCAGACGTTGTAGAGGAACGGCAGGATCGACAGGCCGAGCAGGAACGAGCCGATGGTGGAGACGGTGTTCAGGGCCGTGAAGCCGTCCGAGGCCAGGTAGTCCGCGTAGCGGCGCGGCATGCCCTCGGCGCCCAGCCAGTGCTGGACCAGGAAGGTGGCGTGGAAGCCGACGGTGAGCGTCCAGAAGCAGATCTTGCCGAGGCGCTCGTCCAGCATCCGCCCGGTCATCTTCGGCCACCAGAAGTGGAAGCCCGCCATCATCGCGTACACCACCGTGCCGAACAGCGTGTAGTGGAAGTGCGCGACCACGAAGTACGAGTCGGAGACGTGGAAGTCCAGCGGCGGGGCGGCCAGCAGCACGCCGGTCAGGCCGCCGAACAGGAAGGTGACCAGGAAGCCGGTGGCCCACAGCATCGGGGTCTCGAAGCTCAGCGAGCCCTTCCACATGGTGCCGACCCAGTTGAAGAACTTCACGCCGGTCGGCACCGCGATCAGGAAGGTCATGAAGGAGAAGAACGGCAGCAGCACCTGCCCCGTCACGTACATGTGGTGGGCCCAGACGGTGACGGACAGGCCGGCGATGGCGATGGTGGCCGCGATCAGGCCGGAGTAGCCGAACATCGGCTTGCGGGAGAACACCGGGATGACCTCCGAGACGATGCCGAAGAACGGCAGCGCCAGGACGTACACCTCGGGGTGGCCGAAGAACCAGAACAGGTGCTGCCAGAGCATCGCCCCGCCGTTGGCCGGGTCGAAGACGTGCGCGCCGAACTTGCGGTCGGCTTCGAGCGCGAACAGCGCGGCGGCCAGCACCGGGAAGATCATCAGGATCAGCACGGCGGTCAGCAGCACGTTCCATACGAAGATCGACATCCGGAACATGGTCAGGCCCGGCGCGCGCATGCAGATGATCGTGGTGATGAAGTTGACCGCGCCCAGCACGCTGCCGAACCCGCCGAACGCCACGCCCATGATCCACATGTCGGCGCCGATCCCCGGGGAGTGCACCGCGTCGCTCAGCGGCGCGTAGGCGAACCAGCCGAAGTCCGCCGCGCCCTGCGGGGTGAGGAAACCGGCGGCGGCGATCAGCGAACCGAACAGGAACATCCAGTACGCCAGCGCGTTCAGCCGCGGGAACGCGACGTCCGGGGCGCCGATCTGCAGCGGCATCATCCAGTTCGCGAAGCCGGTGAACAGCGGCATCGCGAACAGCAGCAGCATGATCGAGCCGTGCATGGTGAACGCCTGGTTGAACTGCTCGTTCGAGAGCAACTGCGTTCCCGGACGGGCGAGTTCGGCGCGCATGACCAGGGCGAGCACGCCGCCGACCAGGAAGAACGCGAACGCCGTGACCAGGTACATGGTGCCGATCGTCTTGTGATCGGTGGTGGTGAGCAGCCGCACCAGCGTGCTGCCCGGTGTGCGTCGGGGTGCGGCCTCGGCCGTACCCCGACTCGCCTCGATGGCAGCCATCGGCCGCCCTCCTTCGTGCCGCGTCCGGGGGCCGGGCCCGTCGGGGCCCGGGATGCGCCGCACCACCCGGCGGGGCGTCCGGGGAGCGGCGCGACCCCGCCGAGCGGCGGCGCTCCATGCTCGTCCGCGGCCGACCCGCCGCCCCAGGGCCGATGGTCCCGCCGGCGGCGGCCCGAGGGCCCGCCTCCCGGAGCGGTCCCGCGCCGAAAGGCCCTGGTCGGACGGGGACTGACGGCCCGCCGGGAGCCGGTGCTCCGCCGGGCGGCGGCGGCCGGTTCGGGCAGCGGGGGGACGGCTCAGAAAGTGTGGGGTAATTAGCTGATTACTGATCGTTGAGGTCGTCGGCGAGGCGGCGTGCTGCTTCGGTCTCGATGGGGCCGCGTGGCTCGA